>DAOTVZ010000123.1:0-31421 GCA_034436045.1 Ktedonobacteraceae bacterium
AAAGTATGGTAACACAAAGTAAGAGTTTCTGTGAGCATGGAGCCACAAGCCTTGTCTTTTATGCCTGGAGTGATTCAGAATTTGGCCCTGCAACACAAACACCCATGAATAGCGCCGCCATCGCCACAGGCATCCGAGATGGCACTGCCGCGTGTCAGCAGATCTGGAACCATCAATGGAAAGATACCTGTTTGCTGGTTCAAAACACGACTTGTCGTATACGCGGGTACTTGTCGAACATGCGCCAGCAGGGCTTGGACACGCTTTCCGTTTTGGATGCCAACCTTATATGGGCATCTGATCCTGTTTTATTTCAGGCCCTCTGAGTAGTTATGGATTGAGGTTGATATTTATTAACTCTGAATCTCTGTTCTTTATCCGCTCTCAATGAAATCGTAACCAATTCATGGATGTGGCTATGTTAGCTTTATGCATAGTGCTATAAATATGTTCAAGGATATATAAGCACCTCATTGTTTTTGGAAGAAACCAATCCAGGAGAAGCCATGCAAGAAAAATTACAACAAGAAGAACAGACTGTTTCGGAAATGGTAGATGACGTTCGCGCAGGCAAAATGGATCGACGCACGCTAATCAAGCGGCTGACGGTGATGGGTCTTTCTGCGGCTGGCGCAGGCGCTATTGCGGCGGTGGCCAAGCGCCAGATTTCCGCACACCTGGCTCAGACCACTTCAGGTGATAGCAATGGACAGATGCATATCCAGCAGCACAATGATCATCTGATCCATCAAAAAGCGGGAGATATGCAGTACTTGCAGCAGGACTATCATGAAAATGCCATCGTTGAGGATAGCATGTATCCCCACCCGTTTGTAGGCCACGAGGCCATTATGCAACGTAAACGCGCCGGTTTTGCTGCGATGCCTGACCTGAATATTCAAGTGACCAGGCGTATTGTACATGGTGACCAACTGATAGTGGAGTGGGTTGCCACTGGCACCCATCAAGTCGATTATCCCGGCCTACCTGCTACTGGGCAAATGTTCTCTATTCCAGGAGTCACCGTAGTTGTGCGCAAGGACGGCAAGATTGTACGCGAATCGCTCTACTATGATATGAATGAAGTGCAGCGTCAACTTGGATATAAGCACAAGTGACCTCTGGCAAACGATGAGCAGTGGGAAAGATCATCTCAACTTGGCCTGGATGATCTTTCCCATCAGGGACGCAAGATACGCTTTCCGGTGCTGTCGCGCTCACTGGCACGAAAGAAGCAAAGTCTTCTTCGGGTATCGCTGACCGTAGGGGTGCGTCTCATCACTGCTCTTGCTATGTGGTCGATGACGCCTGACAAACAGCGCTATGCTCTGCTTCAATCTATTACCAGCTTAATTAGTTAAACTGCATTAATGCATACCGAGCCTTACCGAATCCCTAACAGCGCATTGATATTGGTTGCTGGAATCGTTTAGAATTGTCCATTATCGTCTCTATTGGTAAACTAATCCCCGGCTTGATAGCCTGTAGTCTGATCATCGATATACAGTGCCAAAACCACTACTTCTTGTATGCTAGTTCCATCAGTACTGGTTTCGTCAGCCATGCCAGTGTCGAGCCCCCATACTTCTAGCGTATCTCCTTGATTCACCTGAGTTACGTCCGTATTATCAGGAAACAAAACTTCAATTACAGAATTAGATGAAGAATCAATATCAGAGACATTAGCTCCCGCTATCGCGCCGTTTGTATCTCTAACAGAGTTAAGTATTTTACATTTAAAATATACATTTTGTCCCTGATCGTTGTTACCGACCGTGTCCAGGCTAGTGACAGTTGTTGATGTCGTGCTGGCCTTATAAGAGGTTTCTATCTGCGCGGCTGTTTCAGTTGATGTGGGTGTCAATAGAGATGATATCGGGGTTGCAATTGGTATAGCAGTAACAGTCGGTTGAGCATTTACCTGTGTATTTTGCATCATATTCGCCGATGTAGTAGATGTTGTTGCTTGAACTATTTTGCCTATATTAAAAGCCTCGAAATAGAAACCACCTATTACATCACATACACCGCAGAATACTAATGCACTAATAATTCCGAAAATGAGCCAGGCGCGATTTGTTTTCTTTGGTGGTTGTGAATACTGGATCTGTTTGAGCTTAAAAGGCTGGAATTGGCCGCCTGCATCTGGCGAGTACTGTTCCCAG
Source organism: Ktedonobacteraceae bacterium (assembly GCA_034436045.1). Lineage (GTDB taxonomy): Bacteria > Chloroflexota > Ktedonobacteria > Ktedonobacterales > Ktedonobacteraceae > H111-94. Next base: position 2,166 of record DAOTVZ010000123.1, read on the forward strand.
ACATGTTGATTGAAAGTGGATTGAGGTGACCATTGCTGTTGGTTGGAGGATGGTGACAAGCTCGGTGGTTGTTGGTTGGGAGATAGTGACTGCCCCCATGGTGGTTGCTGATCCCATTGATCGCTCATTTTTTCTCCTCATTATATGAATGGATATATTAAATGGGTTATCCCCATTGTGTTCAAATACTGTGCACCTGGTTAAGGGAGGTAAAAACCTGTATATGATAGTTCAGTACGGTTGATATAACAGAAGAATAGTAGCCGCGAATTCATGGTCAATGAATCAACTTCCGCCTCAAACGCCTTGTGACGACATTTGGGGCGGTTTGCTGAGTAAATGTATATCATCATTGATGGTGTATATGAGTCGGTGAAATTACACCAATCTCATACTTCAAGCAGGATTAATGGCCCAGCCAATAACCGCGATCAGCGTTTTTCGTTGGAGCAAGAGATACAAATTGCCCGCTGATAGTACTGGCATTACCACTAACAAACGTGCCACGCAAACGGAATATCTGACCCAATACCGGTACATCTACATAGAAGAAGAAGTTGCCATTGTTGGCCTGACCGCCGGTTACAGCCTGGCAAGTTCCACTAATTGGGCAGTAAGTTCCGATCAAATCCCCATTTGGTTTTTGCGTCAGAGTAAGTGTGCCATGAAATTGTTTGTGGAGGTCTGGACCGCTAGTGATGATGCCAAACAAGCTCCAAGAGTTGCTGAGCTTTGGAACGGTACCTACGTAAGCTTCCCAGGTTCCAGATGACGCACCCATTGTGTAAGTACCCATAAAACCGTTGATGCCCCCACGCATATTGCCCGTTGTTTTATAGAGACCTGTTAGATTGATGGCTGCCGGGTACGGCTTGACACGGCCTATAGTGAGAGTAACATGTACGCTATCAGGTGTAGAGCCGGTAATAGGAGCGCAACGTTGTGGACTCTTCAGCCCACAAATAGTGCCACGGATTGTGGTTCCATTGACCTGGATGACCATTGCCCCGGTGATATAGGTTCCTGTGCTTGGCCCAGAGGTCGTGATCGCCCGAAGGTTGTAACGCCCATCGAGTGTCGAAGCGGCGTGGGCGGAGTAAAGTGTAATACCACCAACAATAACAGCCGCCAGGAGGAGGAAAAATGCTGCCAGTTGTACAGGTTTGCGACGCCACAACATGCTCTTGTTTGTAGAGTGTTTCATATAAACCATATCCTACCTTTCGATAGTAAACTAGTGATGGATAATTTGCCTACTTAATAGTATGCCCATGATGAAGATTTATTTTGGTTGAGGAGTGGTTAAGGCAGGGTTGTGGTTTTATGATATTGGTTATACTTTGTATTCTAGAATGACTCCATACACAAGTTTTGATTTGTCGGGGAGTAGATTCATGCAAGCATCGCTTGCTATTTTTGGAAAAGCTGAAAGGGTGAAAAGGCGTCGATCTTTGACAAGTTAATAATAAATAATCCATCGAATTGCTTATAATATTTACTTATTCTCTAATAGGGGGGGCATTGTTCATTATGGTTACGGTATATTAACCTGATTGCTTGAAACCAAGCTATTTTCTTAACAGACTTACCACTGGAAATCAACAATATAGTAGTATTCTCTGTTCTTGATACTGGTTGGGAATCACCCAGGTTTAGGTATATCTTAATTTTGTTAGTAGAGAAGTGACGGTAGAAAATGCAAAATGAAAGTCTGTTCCTATCAATTATTATTCCGGTTTATAATGAAGAGGACAATATACTACCTCTCCATGCGAAACTTTGCCAGGCTCTGCAAAAACAGAAAACCTCGTATGAGATCATCTACGTTGATGATGGCAGTCGAGACAAAACATTCTCAAACTTGTACCAGCTTGCCACCAGGGATCAGCATGTCACAGCTATTCGCCTGCGCCGTAATTTTGGTCAAACAGCAGCTATGTCGGCAGGCGTGGCTCACAGCCGGGGTGATATATTGATCTTTATGGATGGGGATATGCAGAATGATCCTATGGACATTCCTCGGCTATTGGCTAAGTTGGAGGAGGGATACGATATAGTTAGCGGGTGGCGTAAGAATAGACAAGATGCAAAACTCAGCCGCAAGTTGCCGTCCTGGATAGCCAACAAACTTATCTCCAAGGTTACTGGCGTCTATCTCCATGACTATGGATGCACTTTGAAAGCATACCGCCGAGACGTATTCAATCATGTGAAGCTGTATGGGGAGATGCATCGATTTATTCCAGCCTATGCAGCTATTGCAGGGGCGGCTATTGCTGAGATCGAGGTAACACATCATCCGAGGCGCTTTGGAAGGTCAAAATACAACATTTCTCGGACAGTGCGTGTTCTGCTTGATCTCATGACGCTCAAATTTCTCAGCAGTTTTAGCACGAAGCCTTTGTATGCCTTTGGAATGCCAGGTCTGGCGTCTATGTTAGGTGGTAGCATGCTCCTTGCCCAACTTGCTGGAAAGAAATTGATGAATCCAAATATTAGAGTGCATCGTAGTCCGCTGCTACCTATTGCTCTCCATCTCTCTGGGTTTGGTGTTCAGTGCATCATGATCGGTTTGTTGGCGGAATTACTTACTCGTACCTATCATGAGTCACAAGGTAAGTCCACCTATGTCGTGAAAGATGTCATTCATATGGTTCTGGGAGCTACTAAGGATAATGTCTCTGTGAGCGAGGAGACACTTCACTACCCGATTATCAATCGTCATGATTATTTAAGGAAGGATTCGTAATATGGAGAAATACTTAGAAGATCTTTTTGTGATTTCCTCCGTAGGAAAATCGAGAGTACCAGGTTGGCTTATCCGCCTCTACCTTACTGTTTTTGACGTCCCTCTCGGTAAGACTATCCGTATAGATATGGTGCGTCAGCTGCTCAAGGGGTATGAAATGCGTGGGAAGCGAGTTCTGGACGTTGGTTGCGGGGTGGGTGATCTTTCTCTTTTGATGGCCCACGCGGGTGCTGAGGTCATCGGTGTAGAGCTGGATCCTCAAAAAGTCGAAAGTGCTACTAAGGTTGCGAAGAAGTGGCATTTTGATAATGTCCGGTTCATTGCTGGCGATGTCACGAAAATTGAACATATGTCATTAGGCCAATTTGATGTAATCTTCTGTATTGCCCTCCTTGAGCATATCAAGGATGATGCCGGTCTACTCCGTCAGATACACGGACTCTTGCGACCTGAAGGCTTTTTTGTCCTTGAAGTGCCAAGTGCATTGCGTAAGACCATTCCAGAAGTTGAAGCGGAAGATGGACATGCCCGCCCTGGATATGTCTTTGAGGATGTCCCGGCCTTTTTAGAGAAGGCTGGTATACGGGTTCTGAGAAAGTGTACACGTGATCCGCTTGGACTCTTCTATCATTGGTGTCGTTTGTCCCGGTTAATTCCAGGCCCCAGAGCAAGAGGCCAGTTATTTGCTGTCTTAGCTCCTGTTTTCATTGCTCTTATCCGTATCACATCGCTTTTCATCGAAAAAACGGGCACAGAACTGGGCTTTCTTGGTATCAAGCAATAGAGATAAAGGTTAGCAAGGAGGAATATATGCGCTGCCTAGTTACAGGGGTTGCAGGTTTTATAGGATCCCATATTGCAGCTCGCCTGCTCGAAGAAGGACACGAGGTCTGTGGAATAGACGCTTTTGTCAATTTCTATTCTAGAGATCTGAAAGAGCGTAATCTTCGCAGATTGTACTCTTGGGACAAATTTACATTTATTGAGGCTGATTTGGTAGATATGGACTTATCCTCCTTGCTTTCCGATTACGGCTGGGTGTTTCATCAAGCTGCCCAGGCAGGAGTGCGTTCAAGTTGGGCTAATGGATTTACCTCTTATGTGCATCATAACATCCTGGCGACACAGAAATTATTAGAAGCTGCTAAGCAGGCGGGGACTGTTGAGCGTTTTATCTATGCCTCTTCGTCCTCTGTGTATGGCAATCTAGAGGAGGTGACGCTTGTTGAAGAAATGGCTTTACATCCCTACTCTCCTTATGGAGTAACCAAGCTGGCGGGAGAGCATCTCTGTTCGCTATACTACCAAAACTTTGGCGTTCCCACAGTGTCATTGCGTTATTTTACCGTCTATGGCCCTGGTCAGCGCCCCGATATGGCTTTTCATCGTTTTTTGAAAGCTATTATAATGCATGAACCAATTCATATCTATGGCGATGGCTCCCAAACACGTGATTTTACCTATGTTGCTGACATCGTAGATGCTAATATTCAGGCCGCGAAGTCTTCTCAGTCACCGGGGAAGGTTATGAACATTGCCGGTGGATCTCATGTAACTCTGCAAGAGGTTATACGGCTTTTGAGGGAAATTACCAATACTTCCTTCACCGTTTTGTATGAGCCGGTTCAACATGGTGATGTTCGTCATACTCTGGCAGATACTCAGACTGCCGCCCTTATACTGGGGTATCAGCCTCACGTATCTTTGCATAAGGGGCTAGAGCTAGAATTTCAGGATTTAGTTGAAATATATGGTAAGAGTGGTTCTCTAGTGTAAAATTCAAGATAACATAAAGAGGCTTACGGCATGGCAAATCAGAAAAGCAGCTATACACGTTTAAGGGATTTCGGCGCATTTCGAGTTGATATTGCGAAAGTTAATACTCAGGAATTGTCTATTGTGCAGTCTGATTCAAACAGTGATAAGATTGTGGCACAACCTTATTTTCATAGAGTACAGCAAGCAACAAGTATGGTGCGAGAAGGAATAATTATTCCTTTTCCTGGGTCGGGTGATACACCTATACCGCAGAGAGCTTTATTAGATGGGGCAGTAATGCCTCTTTATCAAGAGAGTCTAGAACCAGTTTCTCTGCAAAAAAAGAAAAGATCGAAATGGCTTGGTGTGCTTCTTCGTGTTGGTGTCACGCTTTTACTGTTTGCCTTTCTCCTCAAATCCATGTCGTGGCCCAGCCTTATTGGAGCATTAGCACAAGCTGATATTGGTAAGGTATTGCTCAGCTTTATCGTAGGGGTATTTGGTATTGTAGTTAGCGCCTATCAATGGAGAAGTTTGTTAAATGCTGAAGGTATTAAGTATGATCTTGCTGATTTAATAGACCTTTACCTGGTAGGTATCGCTTTTAGCCATTTCTTGCCCACTGGAATGGGAGGTGATGTGGTTAAAGCGGTTCAGGTTGGTCGAATATCAGGAAATAGTGCTGGTTCGGCTAGCGCAGTTCTCTTAAGCCGCATCACCGGATTTCTCGGCATGATTCTCATGGCCTTGCCTGTGCTGTTGATCTGGCATCACTCTCTGGCGCAAAGTATTTTTCTCTGGTTTATCCTTTTAAGTTTGCTTGTTGGAGCGATGCTGGGAGGTGCTATGGCTTTTACCACCCTGTTTCCCAAAATATATAAGGGTAAATTTCTAAATCATCGCATTTTTGCCTCTGTGACCAAAATAGGTTATGCCCTCCAGCATACTTTTCAGCGTCCGAAGGTCATGACGATTGCTATAGTGTTTGGAATAGAATTTTGGGCTGTCGGGTGTTTAAATTATTATGGTTACGGAATAGCTCTAGGATTAAATGTGCCTCTCTATTTCTATTTTATTGCTATCCCCCTTATATCGCTTATCACGTTCTTACCAATTTCGATCAACGGTTTTGGTGTTCGTGAAGGCGCATTTATATTCATTTTTGCAACGATACATATCGCTTCTGCTCATGCCTTATTGCTAGCATTATTCATGGATGCGCAAGTGCTGCTTTTTGGAGTTATGGGCGGAATAATTTATCTGACGATGGGAAATAAGCACAAAAGTAATAAAGAAAAAGTAGCCAGAGCAAAAAGTCACATTGCTTGATTAAAGGATGAAGGAAATGATAAGATTGTTAATCGCTATGCAACTAAGGTATGGAATTAGCAATAGACTAGGTGCAGTTGCTCTTTGTTGTAGAAAGGTCTAAGGCTATGCCAGGCAATTTTTATCCTGAAGGACAAAACAACCATCATCGTGATCAGTTATCTCCTCTCAACAAGATGGGGGCAAATCGGCAGTTTACACAGCACAACTCTGTGTCACCTCAATCTAATATACCTCAATTTCCTACTATGCCTCAGCCCGGTATGCTACCTGGTGAAAAGATGCCTGTATTTGCTCCCATGCCGCTACTTCAAAATGGTGGTCAACCTTCCCCATCTCTTCGGCAATCAGCAGATACACAGAAGCCGTCGGTGTCTCGCCGATTTCTGTCGGGAAAAAATCGTTTGTTATTTATCGGTATTCTGGTTGTTCTTTGTATGATACCTATCGCTCTTCTTGGAGGCTTGTTTTTACTCTCTAAATCTACAATGAGTGTGACCCTCTACCAGGTTGGTTCTCAGAATGTCACTCAATACGTTGGAGGTGGAGGTATTATCTATCCTCAGCAGCAGGTAGACATATCATATCCCGATGCTGAGCGGGTGGTTAATGTCTTTGTTAAACCTGGGGATGTCGTCAATATAAACCAGCCATTGATTGGCTTGGATCAAACACAACTGAATATCCAGGTGAAGCAGGCTGCTGATGAGGTTGCTGCTGCACAGGCTTATCTTGATACCGTGTCTGCTGCGGGAAATTCTGTGGCAATTGCTCAAGCACAACAAGAGTATGCTCTTGCCCAGAGTCGATACAACGCTTTAGTAGCTCAAACCTCTTCTCTAATGCAGCATGGAGGGAATCTAGTTTCGCCGATAAATGGCGTAGTAACTGAAGTTGATGTCAATACAGGTGATATTTTTACGGGGAATCAGCAATTGTTGACAATTATGGATGAAACAAATGTCATTGTCCATGTAGAGATTCCGCTAGCGAATCTGGGTCAGGTAAGTGTAGGTCAGCAGGCAGTAGTAACGCCATCAGCTCTACCTTCTATGAATTTGAGAGGGCAAGTTATCTCCATTATTCCTCTTGCCAATGCTCAAACGGATACTTTCGAAGTATGGGTATCCGTTCCTAATCCTGATCATCAATTGCTGCCAGGAATGAGCGCCTTTGTGCGCATTCAGGAGAATGGCAAGGCGATAGTTGTTCCTCGCCTTGCTGTACTCAATCCTGATCGGGATTCCGTGGTATTCGTTGTGCAAAAAGGTATTGCTCATATTCAAAAAGTTCACATAGTTGGATACGCCCCGAATGAGGTCTATGTTGATAAGGGTCTCTCAAGTGGTGAGCAGGTTGTATTAGTGGGTATCTATGCCCTGCATGATGGACAGACTGTACGTGTTAAGAGTGTAGAACATTAAGAGTGTAGAACACAGTTGATGATAATCTGGATTTCACAAAAATAAGATCAAAGGAAGAGTAATTTAGTGAGTACAGTAAATCAGTTCTGGTTTCTGCACAAAAGCGAATCAAAAAGTATACAAATACTGTTACCTGCGTTTTGTTCTCTTATTATGTTTGTTGCGAGTATCTTTCCGTGGCTAACGGATCCTTTGGGGAAAGTATATTCCGCCTGGTCTATTCCAGTAGATATGGGATGGGGAGGAGTTAAGGTGTTCTCCTATGGCTTCTGCTGCTTTTGCTGCGCCGTATATGCCATGTTAATTGCCTTAGCATCCTGGAGGGATTTTCCTGGAAGTAGAACTATTCGTCATCGTTATATCACTGCTGGTGTACTCTGTTTAGTGCCTCCTCTTCTTTTTACACTACAATATACATACAGTAATATTTATTTATCTGATGTGCTTGCCCAGCATAAGTTGCAGTCAATGTTAATTATAGAGCATTTTGGTTACGATGGTCAACGTGATCTTATAGCTCTTAAGCCGTTTAGTGTCGATATATCAACGGTTAATTACAGAATGGCCTTATTTATTGATCAGCTTGGCCTGGGCTATCTGTTACCATCCATAAGCGCTTATTTATTCTTTGATTACAAGCGTTTTATTATTGTGACCGACTTTCCTATAAGACAGGAAAATAAAAATAAAAAGATATTATATGGTATTATCTTCTGTGTTATACTGCTACTGCTTCGTAGCCCTGTAGGATTAGGGTGTGAATATCAAGCAAGGGTTCTTCTGGCTCAAGGGGATTATCGGTCGGCGCTGCAGTGGTTAAACATAGCGCGTTTTTTTAATCCTTCACTTAATCTGGTAGAGTATTATCATGAAGAAATAGGACAGGCGCTCTATTATCTCAATTCAAAGCAGCAAACAGATGAAAGTAGGGCCTATCTTGCCGAGAGCTATCGTATGCAAAATGACTATTTGGATGCATATGAGGAGTTGCTCGGAAGTTGGCGGTCCGCAAATACGCCTCCCTGGATGATAAATGAGTTTGACCTTACTTTGCAGGGGTTGGCAGAATATACACATCCTTTGCGAGGCCCGCTGCTCAAAAGGCCGATCAACGATGATACAGCCTTGCCGTGGATCCAATTGTTATTGACGATTGATCCCAATAATGAGTATGCGCATTATATAGCAGGACGTATTGCCTATGATTTAGATAATTACAATGAGTCAATACAACAGATGAGCATAGTTATAAATATGAGCAAAGATAATGATGTATTATCTTCTGCTTATACGTATATAGGTTTGAGCGAGATCGGCCTCGGAAACGAGATTCAAGGTAGAGAAACACTTTTCACAGCTATAAAGTTTGATAAAAGTTATCACAATAATACTGCACGTGAAGAATTATCAGGGCTTCGGTAAAGGAGTGAAGCATAATGATTGCCGCTGATCCTCAAACAAAAGAAAATGTCGGTATCTGGCAGAACCCCCTCTCTCCTATAGTCCAAATTTGGGGACGGACAATTGCATCTATGCGCCGTGTGGTATGGGTATTGCTCTTGTTAGCAATACTATCAGCTAACTGGTTTGCCTACCAGACTTTTCTTGTTTCTCAAAATGGAAACTTCACACCAAATTGGGGCAGTGCTCAATGGATTCAGCCCCAAACAGGAAAAGCTCCAGTTGCCTATTACCGCTATTCTACTAGCTTGAATAGTCTGCCTGATAGTGCCTTCGTGACAATAGCTGCAAGTCAAGTTTTTCGGCTGTATGTTAACGGTACATACATAGGAACGAATTATAGCGATTTCATGCAAGGCATTTATCCACGGACTTATATATATGATATCTTATCTGCACTTTCGAGTGGTCCGAATGTGATTGCTGTACGTGTGGCAAATGTAGATGAAAATATACCCGGTGTCAGGATCAATCTTGGTTTTTCATATGGTAATGCAATTTATTATCGAGGTAGCGGCAATGGATGGATTGCCACATTCAATAGTGCTGCTGTTTATCCTCGCTATACTACTTTCCTGCGCGCCTGGTCCATGAAGGATTTTGACGCCAGTTCCTGGCTCCCCGTTCGGGTGATGCAGAGTCCACCTGTTACACCTGCTTTGACTGTCAATCCGTTGCTTTATGAACATCCGATAGCTATCAATTGGGTTAGCGCCGGGTCAGGTCATGAAGCTTATTTTACCCGAAAGTTTATTGTCCCTGTAGGATTAACAGGTGCCTGGTTGCGTGTAGCTGCAACTGGTGTTGCCGATATTTATGTTAATGGCTCCCAATTTATTGTATGGAATGGTCAGCCTGTAATCACCGACCAGAACCTCGCTGATTATTTAAGCGATCCAGGTAGCACCGAAAATGTCCCTCAATATCGTTCAGGACTCATTTTAGGGGTGTATAACATTGCTGCTTATCTTCATCCGGGTGTGAATACCATCGCTATCCATGTACTGTCTCCAGGTATAGATGCATCTATTGTTGGCTTGAATAGCTTAAATGCGGCAATGACATGTGATATGCTCTTTAGCGATTTCATAGGACGTAATTACTGGGTACCTGCGGATAGTAGTTGGAGTGTCTCTAATGTAGCTACTCCTGGATGGCAACAAGGAAATCTTGAGTCTGGGCAATGGCACACACCTGTCATGATAGAGCGTCCTGGTGCTGTACGCGCACTCTACTTGCCCGATAACACAACTGTACGTAGCGAACAGATCGTACCATTATCGTTACTGGCCATTATCGTGTTCATAGGCACAGTTGGAGTTATTGCCCTCTGGCTTGCGATGTCCTTCTTTGCCGTAAGAAGTTATTATACGAAGCGTCTTGATGCCCTAGAAACGATGAGCCTTGGCTTTGTTCCGGCTATCGCCTTAGAAGCGCTTTTGCTGATCTTATCACGTGAGCCACAAATGCCTCAGCCTTTTCCCTATACCTGGTTTTGGGGCGGTATTCTCCTCTTAGTACTCGGAATCTCGTACTTTTTCTTATGGTTGAATGCACGCACCAGGTTTCAGCAAAATACCACTGGTTCAACAAAATCTCTTTGGAGCTTTGCAAAACCTCCTGTGGTGATCGATACAGTGCGTAACGGTCTTCTAAAGCTCTATAAGAAAGTTCCTGACACACGTAGTACCGTTCTCCAGTCTGAATGGCGACAAAAACCGTTACGCTGGTTACAGGAATATTGGATACTTATTTTAATTATCATTGTCGCTATCCCTCTGATCGGCTATAATCTTGGTTACGAGCCGTATTGGCAGGATGAGTTGGCAAGCTATGATGCTGCTCAAGGTATACTCGCTCATGGGCTACCATACTTTTACTCTGGCTTTCTCTATACAAAGGCCGAGCTCTTCTCCTATATGCTCGCTCTTTGGACTGCTCTTTTTGGTACACAGCAAGGTTCTCCACGTCTTATCAGTGCAGCAGAATATCTCCTTAGCATCCCGCTCATCTACTATGTAGGCTGTCAGTTCTTTAATAAACGAATAGCTCTCATTGCTGCTGCTATGCTAGCTTTTTCTCCTGTTACCCTGACTTGGGGACGTCAGATGCGCATGTATGAGCAGGCCCAGCTTATAACACTACTTGTATGCCTGCTCTTTTACAAAGCATTGCTGAACCCACGAAAGAAACTTCCCGTCTACCTTGCTGCTATCACGCTCGTTGTGGATTACCTGAGTCATGAAGAGATATTTATCATTCTTCCCGCAGTTCTTTTATGTGTGCTTATTTTCAGTATGGATAAGAAGCGTCGTCTTCCTTCTGTCTTGCTTCAAAAGCATTGGTGGGGAGCAGCCGCTATATGTGTAGTGATTATCGGATCGCAGTTGCTTGCGGCAAAATTTACGCCTCCTCCTCTCCTGGGAACTGATAGTAGCCGCCGTCCCTTAGTGCAATTTACTACGGATAATCTAGTATACTATACCAAATTGTTGTTCTTTCCCCAAGCTTTGGGGAAAGGAACACTTCCCTGGATTACACTGGACTCTCTGCTAGCCATAATGGGGTGCTTCTGGGCGCTGCGGACAAAGAATTGGCGTATCAAGTATTGTGCCATGTTCCTCATTCTTTCTCTGGGAACGCTTATTCTGGGTTTCACAATGGAGGCTGATCGCTACATTTACCCTGTTTTACCTTTGTATTACCTGTTAGCTGCTTATGCTCTAGTAAATCTTCTCCAGATCATCTGGGATTTTGCCCGTCCGCGTATCGTGCTTCCTTTGTCTGCAAACCATGCACAACCAGTATTTGGAGGCTATCTATCACGCGGAATGCGCATGTTCGTCATATATACAGTTGCTATCTGCTACCTCAGTATCCTTATAGCTCCAGTATTTCCGTTGAGTAACTACAACCTGTTTGTAACACGTGTGTTGGGTTTCTCTTATCATAGGCATTACCCAGATTACGATGCTCTTGGCCAGTATATGAAGCGGCACATGCAGCCAGGGGATATTGTCATTGCTGTATCGCCAGCTATTTCAGTGCGCTACTACGTAGGACATGTAGACTATTTCTTTTCCATTGACCGCTCCTTGTTCATTTTTGAACAGCAGGGTCATATTGTGGAGACTGCTTCTGGCGCTCAGGCTATTTTAAGCCAGAACGATTTGAATGCAGTGTTAGAGAAATACAAGCGAGTTTGGATCATTTCCGATAACGGAAGTTATCAGGCGGCAGTTGCCCAACGTTTTAGATTTCCTCCAGACTTTCATATAGTTTTTGAAGGTTACGGTTCTGCTGTCTATTTTCGCGGAGATTAGAATATCCTAGAAGGAGGCATGTTAATCGTGAAACGTTTTTATATTAAGTTTGTGAGTTTGATGTTTGGTTTATCACTGTTGATGGCCGGATGTTCCCTGGGAACAAGTTCACAAAACTCAGGTTCGGCAGCACAAGAGCAAACTGGCATGCCGGTAATTCACCATAATTTATCAAATCCCTCTACTATAGACCGTATTGTCATACAGGTACTTGACAATATGCATTATCATGCCTGGAATCCTGTGGCAATGACGAAGGGTAAAATTACCGGAGGTTTATATATCAATTGGAAGATGAGTGATCCCTCTATCGTCAATGTGACGAATCCTGGCCCTGATGGTACTACTATTCATAATCATGATCCACAAGTTGATTTACTTTATTTAAATGCCCTGGCTGAGTATCAGCGGCTTCACCCAGAGGATCATGCATATGATAGCGATATTGCACGTATGACAGCGACTGTACAAACAGACTTCCAGCATTATAGCTTACCAAAGGGATGGATCTACTTTTATGTTTTACGTGTAGGTTTGATGTTACATAATAACACTTTGGTCGATGAAGCTTATATGATTGCCAACAACTTTTACAGTGTATGGTATGATCCTTCTATAGGCACCATTTATGATCATGAGCATCATCCTGGTGACTATGACTCAAACAATACATTACAATGTGGAGCAGCACTCATTGATGCTGGTATACGCTGGCATCAGCCAGATTGGGTTACTACCGGTGAGAAATCAATTGATCATACTATCGATCATGCTTTTAATAAGCGATATTCATTGTTTTATGATAGTATGTATGTTGATCAAACCCATGACTGGATAGAAAATCCTCAGTCGAGACCAAGCACTGATGGCGAGGCTGTTGAGGCCCTTGTGATAGCTTATGCTCTGATCCATCGTCAGCAATACCTTGATATTGCTACGCAAATTCTTCAAGGTTTGTTTGGTAGTAGTGGCCTATGGGATACCAAAAATGGCGGCTTTTTCTTTTCTATAAAAATGAATACAGGAAAAGTCGTCACAAACTATAAAGAAACACGTAGTCAGGACTTTATTCTACTTGCCCTACATTATTACAATTTATTGAATCTCAACCCGATGCAAGCACAGGAACAAGAGATGATTTCTGTAATTTGTAATCACTTCTATCAAAGTGATTATCACGGCTTTGTATATCGCCTTACCCCGGATTTTCATATCTATACCAGTAAGCCAGGCGCAGGTCCCGGACTAGAGGACTACTTTACTACAGAAGCAATGGGAGCTTCTCTTGATGCATTACAGCAAACCAGCCTGGGAGCTTTTATTCCATAAATACCGTTTTCACCGGAAAAACTTTTAACAGGTTAAAGGAGGATTTTATGAAAGTATTGATGATTGCCCCTCAGCCATTTTTTGAACCTCGTGGCGCGCCATTTTGTGTGTACCAGCATATCCAGGCTCTAACAGAGCTTGGGGTTGATGTGGATCTGATTACTTATCCAATAGGGAAACAGGTGCATTTACCTGGACTTCATATCTATCGTACACCAGAGCTTCCAGGTATGCATGAAGTTAAGCCTGGTCCCTCATTGAAGAAAATACCTCTGGATATAGCTGTCTTCTTAACGGCTTTCTGGCATCTATGTTGGAAAAAATATCGATATATTGTTGCTCATGAAGAAGGAGCCTTCATCGGTATTGTTCTGTCTACTATTTTTAAATGTAAGCTACTTTATTACATGCATTGTAATATGGCAGAATTAATTTCTGATAATCCTGTTATCTACCGATTTGCCGAGATGATTCAAAAGTTTATGGTTCGCCATGCTGATGCTGTAGTAGCATTCTATCCAGAACTTGCAAAAACTGCTCAACAGATGGCACCGCATACTCCTATCTATACTATTCTTCCTCCGGCTGTCGATGAGGGATTACCACCAGCACCAGAGGAAGAAGTAGCTCGTCTCAGGCAGAAGTTAGGCCTCGAAGGACACCAGGTTTTGCTTTACACTGGAACCCTTGAGAATTATCAAGGCATCGACATACTGCTGCAAAGTGCAAATATTGCGCGTTCAGAATTCCCTGATGTGCGTTATTTGATTGTAGGAGGGAAGCCGCACCAGGTAGAACACTTTCGAACAATCGCACAGAAATTGCATATTGACGATATTGTGCATTTCACCGGTCAGCGCCCTCTGGAGGAAATGCCATGTTACATGGCACTGGCAACAATCTTGCTTAGCCCACGCAATAAGGCGAATCATGTTCCTCTCAAGCTCTATACATATTTACATTCTGGCAAGCCTATTCTGGCTACCAATATCCTGTCACATACACAAATCTTAAATAATGAGATTGCCATGTTAGTTCCCCCCGATGCTGAAAACCTGGCCAGAGGTACCCTGATGCTTTTGCGCCATCCTCAGCAGGCTCTGACCATGGCTGAGCGAGGATTACAATTCGCCCGCGTTCATTATAGTTGGAATGCTTTCGTGAGGCATTGCCAGGAAGTATATCACGATTTTGCCCCCAACTTTACCCCAGCCGTCCTATACGACAAATTTTCTAATAACGAAGTAGGAGATGAGGAAGATATTTCCTCATCTCCACTGCATTGAGTTGGGAGAAATATTCACTATGATGAAAAGACAAAAGGGAGTTCGGCGAGCTATTCATGTATTCATTGCTAGCTGTTTCATCGTTATCTCTGGAGTGATTGGGTTCTACGTGACAACCAATCTGGAGTCGCATGCAGCAATGCCTGGTATCTCACTACATGCTGACTCTATACTCCCAACGCCCACACCTCCGTCAGATAATACACTTGGCTTGAGTACAACATCTGGACCAGCGGGCACACATGTGTTTATTTCGGCATCGGGTTACCAGCCTGGTGAGCCTGTGCGACCGATCTGGAATTATGGCTCAAAGGCGCAGGTACTTGAAGAGAGCTTCTACTACTTTAACCCCGTTGGGATTGCGGATGCCAATGGTGTGGTCTATGAGAGTTTCTGGACACCTACTACAGTTGCTGGCACCTATACAATTGCTGCTGTCGGTTTGAAAAGCGGTGTGGTGAAAACAGCAACCTTTCAAATAGTACCTAGCCTTGATCTAGGTATTTATATAGGGCCGCCGGGTACAATACTGCGTTTGCGTGGCTGGTCATTTGGCTATCGAGAAACTCTCAAGATATTCTGGAACTGGGCACCAGGTAATAGCGGCACTTTGATTAGCGAGGCGTCTTCAGACACAATGGGAGATTTTTCTAATCGTTCCTTTGTTATTCCGGCTGGTACTCCAGCAGGAACATATACGATTATGTGTGAGGGGCTAACCAGCCAAACGATAGCTACTGCTCAGTTCACAGTGGGTATGCCGAATCTCGAAGATTCTCCTAGCCCGTCTGACTGGTCCTATTTTGGCTATAATGCACAGAGTACACGTATCAATCCTGCTGAGACCTTGATTAGCCAGAGAAATGCATCTACCCTTACGGTAAAATGGAAGACTACTACTCCGTATCCTTACAAAATCGCCGGATCGCCTATTGTTGTGAATGGTATTGTCTATGTAGGAACCGTCGAAGGTTTCGTTATAGCAATTGAGGCTGCATCAGGTAACATTTTGTGGACATTTCAAGCGAGAGGGCCTGTTTATGGATCTCCTACCGTCCAAAATGGTATTGCCTACTTTGGCAGTGTCAACTATCCCTCCGAAAGACTCATCGGCAATTATGCTTATGCCCTGAACGCAAACAATGGCTCTCTTATATGGGATAATTACCTGCAGTATGGAGGTGAGTGGTCCACACCAATAGTTTCTAATGGAAGAGTTTTCTTTACCTCTGCATATAAAGAAGGTGCATCAGGTGGATTAAGTGCTTTTGATGCCTATACAGGTCAGCCACTCTGGAGTTACTTTACTCCCTATGGGATATGGGCACCGGATACGGTGGATCAGAATGGAACTCTCTATGTGGGCACGGGGAATCCATGTTATCAGACTACTCCCTCCTCTTCGTGTGCTGGTTACATGGAAGCTATCAATCCTACTACCGGGAGTATCCTCTGGCAGGTTCATCTCCTTGGAGTGAGCGGCGACGATGATGTTTCTACAGCCCCACTTTATGACAATGGACGACTCTACTTTGGTTTGAAAAGCGGTTACTTCTACTGTATGAATGCTACCAACGGCAACATCATATGGCAGTACAATACCGGTTTTTCTGGTGACTACGGTATTTTCTCCAGTGCAACAGAATATAATGGGTTAGTAATATTTGGAGGTGGTGATTATCTAGTTCATGCTCTCGATATGAATACTGGAAATCTAGTCTGGACGTTTAAAACCGGTTCATTTATTGACTCCTCACCTTCTATTGCCAATGGGGTGTTATTTATCGGCAGCTATGATAAATACCTTTATGCCCTTAATCCTGGCAATGGCCAAAAACTGTGGAGCTTTAGGACCAATGGGCCTTTGTGGGCTTCTCCAGCAATCTCGAATGGCGTAATATACGAAAGTTCTGGCGATGGAAATGTCTATGCTTTTACTCCACAAGTTTAGGAGTGCTGGAGCATCCTGATTATGAACAGGTCGAGATAGAGGGTACTGAATGGCTTCTTCTCCAGTCGGAAGAGGCCATTGTCTAGTATACGTGGGAAAGAGAAGGTATGAGGAGGATGCCCTGCTGTAATCAATATCACTGAGGCATTCTCTTCCTTTTTTACACCTGCGTGCTGAGATAAAGACAGATAAGGGGGTTCAGCGACTGCGTGAGCGGCGTCTGCGCACTGAAAAGCTGAGAGCGTAGGGGTGATTTTAATGCCCCTCTCAAATTTGTCTGTATAATAGAGGCATGGGGTGTTTGTGCAAGAGCCTGCTTGATGCAAGGGAGAAGTGATGAAAGACCACATAGATGTACCAGCGAAAACGACCGCGCCAGGAGAGTTGACGGCTGAAGTTGCGCGTGGCCTGACGAAGGAAAGAGCGCTCCCTCGTTGGCACAAACATTGGGGGGGCAAAACCTTTCGTTTTAGCCCGGCGAGTTTTCGCCTGGGCGCGAACTTCTCGCTGCGTCGTTTCAGTATGACCGAAGCGGCCCTCTTATTTTCGCTGGCCTACATGGCCTCAAAGGTTTTGGGACTCATCCGCCAACTGCTATTCAATTTCATGTTCGGCACCGGCCCCCAGGCAACGGCCTATATCGCAGCCTTCAATCTCCCTGACACGATCTTTAATCTGATCGCCGGCGGCGCGCTCACCTCTGCGTTGATCCCGGTCTTTGTCAGTTATGAGCAACGAGAGGGCGAGCAAGAAACATGGCGGCTGGTGAGCCTGGTCTTTAATATCTTACTGGTCATCTTGACATTGTGTATCTTGCTGGTGGAAGTTTTCGCGCCACAGATCGTCAATCGTCTGCTGGTGCCCGGCCTACCACCCGCTGAGAGAGCGCTCACAACGACGCTGACGCGCATTATGCTCTTTCACTCGCTCATCCTTGGGCTGGGCACGGTGATGACGGCAGTGCTGAATAGCAGGCGTCAATTTCTTTTGCCTGCGCTCTCGATAGCCTTCTACGATTTCGGTCTCATCGGTGGCCTGCTGCTCGCACGAGCGATCCCCTCGCTCGGCATTTATGGCCCCACCTTTGGCCTGCTGGCGTCGGGCATCTGCCAGGTCGGGATACAGGTTCCTGGTCTGCTCAAACAGGGTGTGCGCTACAGCTTCGTCTGGAACCTCACCCATCCCGGCCTGCGTGACATTATGAAACTGTTGGGACCGAACGTGCTGGCGGTAGGCGTGGGCGCTGTAACCACCATCCTTGCTACCACATTTGCTTCGTACCTGCCGGATAAAGCCAGTATAGCCGCCATGCAGGACGCTCTCCTCTTCTATGGTGTGCCGTCCGTGTTCCTGGCGCAAGCGGTGAGTCAGGCCCTGCTACCTCAGATCACGTTGCAGGCGACGCAGAAACATTATGTCCACATGAGCCAGACGATTATAAAGATTGTCGGTGGCGCGGTGCTGCTCAGCATCCCGGCAGCGCTCGGTCTGTTTGTGCTGGGCAAGCCCGCTATTCGCCTGCTCTTTCAACACGGAGCTTTTACCGCACATTCCACCGCGCTCACCTATACGGCGCTGACTGGCTACGCACTGGCGTTGCCCGGCACTATTGCCACAATGTTACTGACCGCCTGCTTCTACGCGCTGAAGAACGCGAAAACGCCGCTGTTTGTGAGCATTGCCACCGTGCCTGTATATATTGGTTCCCTCGTCCTGCTCGTGAGAGTTGTCACAGGCCAATACGCTATTCTGGCCATTCCGCTCACTACGGCCAGCACAGGCACCATCCAGGCGGCAATGCTGACGCTGCTGCTCTTCTGGCGCTTGCGCGCGCTGGTCAAGATCGACAAGGGCTTCCAGCGCCTGCAACAGCGGCGTATAAGTACAGTTCATCCTTAAATGTGATGAATCATATCTCTACCCGATCACATGCAATTGGTGTAGCACGATGAAGACGATGATAATGATGACCACGAGAGCCGCTACTGCCAGGAAGAAGTACAGGTTTCTGCGGTTGAAATCGGGCATCTTCTGTTTGAGTTCTTGCTGTGCCTGAGCGCGCCGCTCCTGGTTGCGTTCTATGCGCTTCTGACGGCGGGTGCGCAGTTTTGCCACGCGCTCTTCCTGCGACTGCGGACCGGCTCCAATATGTTCCATGCGGCGGCGCATCACGCGATTGTAGCTCTCCATTTGCTGTTTAGCGGGGTCATTGCTCTGCGGGGGCGGTTTGGGCAACGTGGATTTCGCGCCCGCGACGGCGGTACCGCCGATCTGTGGGCGCGCGTTCTTGCTCTTGCCCTTCTTTCTGCTGCCAGCAGAGGAAACAGTGTTGCCGCTACCGCTATTAGTGCTGGCGCTGGCGGCGGGCGTACTCGGACGCGATGTGGGCGTAGAGGCGGCGCTGCCAGTGTTGCTTGTCTTGCCTGTGCTGGCGGGCTTTTTCGTATTGGACGTGTTCTCGTTCGCCATAGCTATTCCTCTTTTATTTCACAGCGAAATTATGTAATGGGTCATTCTTCCTGCATCAATTGACGGGCGATACGTTTTGCCGTCTCCTTGTCGTCCGGGGCCAGCGCGCCGTCGATCACCAGACTGAGCAGGTGTTCCTTGATGGGGCGCAGCCAGGGGCCGGGGCCACGTCCGAACAGCTCCATCAGTTCGTTGCCGTCCAGCGGACTCTTCAGCGGCACACGTTCGGCCTCTTCTTTCAGGCGTTGACAGCGTTCGGCCAGTTCCGCCACGCGCGCCACCGCGCGATTAACCTTCTCGACGCGATAGCTGGTGATGTCAGCTTGCGAGAGATCGAGCAGGTCGGGCAGGTCATCGCCGACATCGAGCATGAGGCGGCGAACCGCACCATCCGTCCAATCGCTGGTATAGGCGTTGGCGCGCATGTGTAGCTTGACCAGCTTTGAGACGCTCTCGATGAAGTCGCGGTCGAAGTGCAATCGCTTGAGGATGTCGCGCGCCATCACGGCCCCCACATCTTCGTGACCAAAGAAATGAATCTTATTATCCTCTATGGTGCGCGTGCGCGGTTTGGCGATGTCATGCAGCAGCGCGGCCCAGCGCGTCTTGAGACGTGGGGCGGAACGTTCGACGACGCGCAGCACGTGCATATAGACATCTTTCGTCGTCACTGTGCGCGCCTGCGGTTGCTGGCTGACGCCGCGCAGTTCCAGCACTTCCGGGATGATCCACTCCATCAGGCCCAGCTCGACCAGCAGATCCAGCCCTTTGGCGGGATGCGGCGAGGTCAACAGCTTGTTCATCTCGTCGCGGATGCGCTCGCGGCTGATCTTCTGCAACTTGGGGGCCTGACGCACAATCGAGGCCCACGTCTCCGGCTCTATCGTGAAATCCAGTTGCGCGGCGAAGCGCACGGCGCGCAGCAGGCGCAGAGGGTCTTCATCGAAGCGTTTATCCGGCTCGTTGCCGACGGCACGCAAGATATGGGCCTCCAGGTCCTGTCGCCCGTTGTAGGGGTCGATGATCACGCCGGTGAGTGGGTCGCGGGCCATCGCGTTGATGGTGAAATCGCGGCGGCGCAGGTCTTCGTAGAGACTATCGCCGAAGCAGACCTCCGGCTTGCGCGATTCGGGATTATAGCGTTCGCTGCGAAACGTGGTGATCTCGATGATGTCATTTCCATAATAGAGGCGCACGGTACCGAAGCGTTCACCCACCAGCACCACCGTCGTCGGGTTAGTGGGGGCGACGATGCGTTTGATTTCGTCGGGCCGTGCATCGGTGGCGAGATCGGCGTCGTTGGATTGCCCCCGATGGAGCAGCACGTCGCGTACCGTTCCCCCTACCATATACAATTGTTTTTGCTGCGCCTGGAATGCCTGCGCCAGCGTAAAAATGATATCTAACATGCCATAAATCTATCTATAATCGAACCGGTGTATCGCAACCAAAAATAAACACAGTGGCAACAGGACGGGCGCGAGGCATCACCCATACCCTATAAGACGGGCGTGATATGCATTATAACAGGGTTGGGGCTTGTCCCGGCGGTCGCCCTGCGTGCGCTCGCCCACTCCTGGCGCTACTCTTGCGATGGGGCTATTGTACCATGTTCCCTGCACTCTATAAAGAGGGTATCGGCTGTGATTACGCCCTACGATGGGGCGGGCATAAACGTATAGTAGGGGCGTGATTCATCACGCCCTGTTCCCGACCCGTCACACCCCCGCGAGCCATCCTGACCAGGCCGGAGCGATATTTCACGAGATTGATGAGATGTCCAGGTAAGAGTGATTCATCACGCCCCTACGGGAGAACGGATGCCCGATTTTGGTTGGAAACGTGCATTATCATGCATCCACCGCCTCGCGGCGGTGCCAGTCGGTCAGTTGCTGGTAGGCGTGGGCAATGCGTAACACGGTGGCCTCCTCGAATGGTTTGCCCGCGATTTGCAGGCCAATGGGCAGACCTGAACTTGAAAAGCCGCAAGGGATTGAGATGGCAGGCAGGCCGGAGAGATTGAAAGGCATGGTCAGGCGCAGCAATGCGACCGTCGCATTCTCCTTGACGCCATCGATTTCGATCTCCTGGCCCGCCTGCTCGGCCAGGGGCGCAGGAATGGGCAAGGTGGGCAGCACGAAGGCATCGACGTGTTGCAGGATGGAGCGCAGGCTACTGGCAAAGATGCGTCTCTCCTGCTGGGCGCGCAGGTAATCGACCGCCTTGATCTCACGTCCGAGCAGCAGGGCCGTGCGTGCCACTTCGCCGTAGCGCTCCAGCCGCTCGCTGAGCCAGCCTGTTTGCATATGCGCCAGCGTGGCCTCCGGTCGCTGCACGGTGCGATAGAGTTCCATTGTGGGGCGTGGCAACTCTACATCGATCAGCCGCGCCCCCTCCTCTTCCAGCACGTGCAGAGCCGCGCGCCATGCCTGTCGTACCTCTGCATCGAGGGGCGCGTAGAAAGCCTCCTGGGGAACGCCCAGCTTGATGTTTTGTAGCGAAAGCGGGCCGCGTCCCTCCGGCCCTGCGATTAACGTCGCGGTGGGGCTGAAGCGTGCCGGGCCGGAGACACTGTTGGGGTCGCGCGGGTCATATTTGGCAATGGCATCGAAAATAAGCGCGCAGTCTTCGGCGCTGCGAGCGATGGGGCCGGCGTGGTCGAGCGACCAGCTAAGCGGAATGATGCCATAGCAGCTTACGCGCCCGTAGGTCGGCTTGAGGCCCGTCACACCGCAACAGGCCGAGGGAATACGAATGGAGCCACCGGTGTCGGTGCCAATCGCGCCCAGGCACATGCCCGTCGCTACCGCCGCTGCCGAGCCACCACTGGAACCGCCGGGTGTGTGGTCGCGCCGCCAGGGATTGCGCGTCGGCGGACTATAAGGGCCATAGGCGAACTCAAAAGTATTGGTCTTGCCGATGAGTATGGCTCCCGCCTTACGCAACTGCTCTGTTACCATTGCGTCTTCCTGCGCAATATAGTCGTCCAGCACCCGTGACCCCGCCGTTGAGCGCACGCCTTTGACGGCGATCAGATCCTTGAGAGCGATGGGAACGCCGTGCAGCGGACTACGATAAAGACCCGTGCGCATCTCGCGCTCGGCCTGCTCCGCGTCGTTCATAGCCTGCTCGCGCATGACCGTGATATAGGCTTTGATCTCGCCATCCAGCGCATCGATGCGATCCAGTGTATCGGCCACCAGTTCGGTGGGTGTGGTGAGGCCGGAGTGCAATGCTTCAGCCGCTTCTTTCAGAGAGGTGTAGAGCATCGTAATTCACCCTTTTCTTCCTGAGATATGGTGCAATATATCGGTATGATATTTGCTCTATTGTATCAGGTTTTAGGGCTTCGTTTCGCTCCTGAAAAAAGCAGGGGGCCGGTGTAGTAATGGCATGTAATTCAGACAGAGAGTATAGAACCGATTGACGTCCTCATTACGTCTTGATAGATGAGGGTACGTTTTTCCCTCTTTTATGTTGACAAAAAGCGTGACTGATGTTATTCTTTCTGTTATAGTGAACAAGAGTTGTATGCGTAGCAAATCGTCGCTGGTGGAACTCGGTGAGACAAAGAGTTTGCTAAACTTGTGCGTTGCGTTTCATGTGAGTCCGATCAGCCGGTGACTGCGCGTGTAATGACATGCATAAGCATGTCAGAGTATCAAAAGGGAGGATTACCCACTATGCCAAAGAGAAGCTCATCCGCTCTGTCGGAGAACCAGGAGGAACTGTTTACTGTATCTGAGGTGGCAGAACGCCTGCGCGTTGATGATACCACCGTGCGCCGCTGGATCAAGAATGGTGTCCTGGATGCCATCGTATTGCCCCATGCTGGCGACAGGCAAGCCTATCGCATTCGCCGCTCGACGCTTGATCGGCTGCTCCAGCCAGCCAGCGCCAACTAGTTGTCCATGCGCAAGGTGGTGGGGATACGTGGCCAGGGAGTCTTTACATCATAAAATCCTCAATCCCGTAAAAACGCGATAATAAATTTTCACCATCGAGTAGGGGCGTGATTCATCACGCCCTGGTGGGGAATTGGCGAAGTAAATCGTGATTTTGACGCCCTGGTGGGGAATTGGTGGATAAATTGTGATTTTGACGCCCTGGTGGGGAATTGGCGAAGTAAATTGTGATTTTGACGCCCTGGGAGGGAATTGGTGGGCAGGCAGGGCGTGATTTTGACGCCCTGTGGGGAATTGGCGAAGTAAATTGTGATTTTGACGCCCTGGTGGGGAATTGGCGAAGTAAATTGTGATTTTGACGCCCTGTGGGGAATTGGTGGATAAATTGTGATTGATCACGCCCTGGTGGGGAATTGGCGAAGTAAATCGTGATTTTGACGCCCTGGTGGGGAATTGGCGAAGTAAATCGTGATTTTGACGCCCTGTGGGGAATTGGTGGATAAATTGTGATTGATCACGCCCTGTGGGGAATTGGCGAAGTAAATTGTGATTTTGACGCCCTGGTGGGGAATTGGCGAAGTAAATTGTGATTTTGACGCCCTGGGAGGGAATTGGTGTGCAGGCAGGGCGTGATTTTGACGCCCTGGTGGGGAATTGGCGAAGTAAATCGTGATTTTGACGCCCTGTGGGGGAATTGGTGGATAAATTGTGATTGATCACGCCCTGGTGGGGAATTGGCGAAGTAAATCGTGATTTTGACGCCCTGTGGGGAATTGGCGAAGTAAATCGTGATTTTGACGCCCTGGGGGGGAATTGGTGGATAAATTGTGATTTTGACGCCTGGGAGAGAATTGGCGAAGTAAATCGTGATTTTGACGCCCTGGGAGAGAATTGGTGGATAAATCGTGATTCATCACGCCCTGGGAGGGAATTGGTGGGCAGGCAGGGCGTGATGAATCACGCCCCTACGGGTTTCGTTTGAAAAATTTATTATTACGTGTTAATCTCTATCTATCCTTGCCTGCGAAAGCGCACTGGGGACTTACACATTTTTTCCTACTCAGCAAGGAAGGGAGGCGCAAAGTCGGCTAACTATGCTATAATTGCCACAAATCAGGTGTTCTAACCCGGTATCGGCCGGGAGAACTGCATACGCCCGGCAAGCGAGAGAGGTGAAAGAGTTAGCCCATGGTTATTGGGAAAATCGTAAAATCAGATTCACATATCAGCTATGTGTGCCGCATTTTTGGCCCACACGAGGTTGGGGACGAACCAACACCGGCAGATTATGCCTTTGGACGCTTCGTGCGCATCGCGGTGCGCGCAGGCCAGAACGACGTGGCCACGCTCTCGCCGCTCAATCGTTTGTCAGGCATCAGCCAGGAGCCGGTGACTTACGCTGTGGGCGTGATTTATGACACTATTTTGCAGAACCCAGACTACGGTATGCTGGGGCCACGCCTCTCTAATGAGACACAGGTCGAACTCTTCTCACCCGATTATTTAGCCGAGAAGGCCGTGCTGATCTACATTATGATCCTGGGCATGATGGAGCAGCGTATCGTCCCTGGCAGCAACGTCGAATTCCTCTCGGTCATGCATGGCGTACCGTCGCTCGCGCTGGAACTGGATAGCGAAATCGAAACCATGATCGATGATGAGGTGCGCGCCTTCCACTACTTCAGCGACGCTAATCAGCCGGAGCGCGGCTCCTATCTGCACATGGGCTATCTGCCTCACATTATCGCTCAGCGCAACAGCCTTTTACCAATGGTGACGCTGCGTATTATTGATCAGTTAGAACAACTCTTTCCACAAAATCACGCCCTGCTCTCCATCGTGAAACGCAACTTCGCATGGCGTCTCAAGGTTGAGACTGCCGGTTAACTATGTGTAGCGGGCAGGACGACCACAAGAGTTGCTCCTACTCTATACGAGCCATTGCGCACGACGGGTATGGGGGTGACTCTTGCGGTCTCCCTGTCCTGATAGGCTTACTATGGTGATATCCCTGATGGGTATCATGGGCAAAAGGATGAGATAGCTATGCTCACAGAGAACTATGCCGCGCCATTGCAACGCAAAGCCGTTGGCATCACCAAAGGGCCGGGCGAGACGACGCATGAATATACTTTTGTTACACGTGATGAAGAGCAACAACTGAAGAACGGCGAATATGTTTATTATGAGCTGAACAGTGCCGAGTTGGCCGAGCAGAACAGCCATAGCACAACCCGCCGCGTACTCGGTCGCATTCTCAAGCGCGTGCCGCTCAAGCTGTATCCCGATACCTTCCTGGCCGAGCCGGAGATCGTGCCCTCGCAGGTGGCGTCGCTGGTCGGCTATGATGACCGCGCCAACGACCTCTTCGAAATCCATGTCGCCATCATGGGTTATTACGATGCTCCCACCGGCTCGTTCATCAACCCCTGGATTCCGCCGCAGTCCGGCAAACAGATCTATCTCGCCGACGACCAGATGCTCTCTGAAATTTTGAGCCGCAAGCGCGACAGGCAGCCCGGCTCGGCCACTATCGGCTCCCTGCTCACACGCGCTCCCGGCGCGGTGCCCATTGTCCTCTCCGTCAAGGATGTGGTCAGCACGCACATGGCGATAATCGCCAGCACGGGCGCAGGCAAAAGCTATCTCGCCAGTGTCTTGATCGAGGAACTGATGCAGCCGCACAACAAGGCCTGTGTGCTGGTCGTTGACCCACACGGCGAATATGGCACCTTGGAGCAGATTGCCAATTTCCCTCAGTTTGCCAGTGAGAGCACCGGACGCGGCAGCGGCTACCGGGCGCAGGTGCGTATCTACAAGCCGGAGCAGGTCAAGGTGCGTATCTCGACGCTGAACATGGGTGATATGCGCCAGTTGCTCACTGAGATGACCGAAAAGCAGCAATATTTGCTGAGCCGAGCACTGAGAAAAGTCAATGAGAGCGCGCACGGCTCTATCTGGGGCGTGGCGGCCCTGAAAAAGGCTATCCGTGAGGTTGCCAGACAGAAGAGTGAGGACGAAGAGGGTGGCGATGATTCGACGACGGTGCGCGCTCTGGAGTGGCGCATCGAGCAGCGTTTCGAGCATAGCTTCACCTTTGATGACACCCAACACCTGGACCTGCCCGAAATCTTCAAACCCGGTCAGTGTACCGTGCTGCAACTGAACGAGATTGACGAGCGCGATCAGCAGGTCATCGTCGCTACGCTGCTGCGCCGCCTGTATAAGGCGCGCATGGACACGGAGCGCGGCAAGGTGCATGCCGGTGAGTTCTATTTGCCCTATCCCGTCTTCGTGCTGCTGGAAGAGGCCCACCACTTTGCCCCTGGCGGAGCGGAGGTGGTCTCAACGGCTATTCTGAAGCAGGTGCTGGCGGAGGGCCGCAAGTTCGGTATCGGTGTCGGCCTTATCAGCCAGCGCCCCGGCAAGCTGGATGCTGATGTGCTGAGCCAGTGTCAGACACAGTGCATTATGCGTATCGTCAATGAGATCGACCAGAAGAGTGTGGCGGCAGCTATCGAGGGCGTCGGACGCGACCTGCTGGACAACCTGCCCGCACTCTCCAAAGGTCAGGTCATCGTGGCGGGCGCGGCTGTCAACACACCCGTGATCTGTCGCGTGCGCCCGCGTATCACACAACATGGCGGCGAGAGCAAGGACGCCCCGGCTATGTGGCAACAGTACTTCAGCCAGGAGGAGCAGGAGAGCCGCAAACGCAGCGAGGCTCCGCTCAGCAACAACAATCGCGGCTTCAACCTGCTGAAATAAGGATTGGTGTAGCATGACCCATCGCGTCTCACTCTTCACGCTGGTGATTCTTGCGCTGCTGGCGTGGGGAGGGTTATTGCTCTATACGCGCTTCGTTGCGCCCGGCTCATTCTTCGCGTTCGCAGTCTTTTTTGCGCTGCTTATCGTGGCCTTGACCTGCACGCTGACGCCCGTGACCTATGCTATCGGGTCGCGGCTGATCAACGTCTATCACTATCGGGCCACCATCAAATACGCCTTGCGTCAGGCGCTGCTGCTCTCACTGGCCATCGAACTTAATCTGCTGCTACGCGCCCTGCATAGCTGGAACATCATAGTTGGTATCGTGCTATTTATTGCAGCTATTATTGTAGAAATTCTGTTATTGGCGCGTAAATAATGCGAAAACGACATATCACTATCATTCGTCCCGGTGCGCTCGGTGATAGCCTGCTGACCTTCCCGATCATGCGAGCCTTGAAGAACGCACAACCCTCACACATCACCTTTGTGAGCAATGCCGCCGTGCTGCCGCTCGCGCAGGCATGGGGCGTGGCTGATGTCGTCTACGACTATAGCGACCCGTGTTGGAGCGAACTTTTCGCCGATCAAGGTATCCAATCGCCCGTTTTGCAAACCCTGTTTGCCAACTGTGACCTTATCATTTGCTGGTTGCGTGATCCCGATGGCGTCGTGCAGCACAATCTGAATGCAATAGCGATTGGGCAGATTATCGTGGCTCCCGGACGCCCGGCAGAGGGACAGCGCATCCATATCGTAGACTATCTGGCGCAAACAATAGCGTTGGATAATGCAGTGGAAAAGGAAATAATGGACAGCGTGACTGAGAGAGACACAACTACTATATACGGGCTTCTTATGCACGGCGGGTATGATGGGGGCGATCCTCTCACTCGCCCTGCCCTGTTTGTCTGTCCTGGTGGTCGTGCTGCTCCGCTGGCTATTCATCCCGGTAGCGGCGGGGCGCGCAAATGCTGGCCCGTCTCATCGTTTGCCGAACTCATCCAGCGCCTCTGGCAACAGGCTATTCCCGTGCTATTGCTGGGTGGGCCAGCCGATCATGAACGTATAGCCACCTTACAGCAAATGCTGTTGGCCCCAGAGGTAGATATGCTAACAATGCTGGTTGATGCGCCGTTACTAGAGGTTGCAACGGCTTTGCAGGGGTGTAGAGGATACATAGGCAACGACTCCGGCATTACACATCTTGCCGCTATGACAGGCATTCCTGTGGTTGCGCTCTTCGGGCCAAGCGACCCTGTTGTCTGGCGACCGGTTGGCCCGCACGTGACTATACTCTATGAAACCGTGCTGAACAATCTGCCTGTGGAGCGGGTGTGGCAGGCTACTCAGGCTACAGGAGATTCACGCGAGATGCCCCTACAATGAAAAACGTGCAAAACAGCTAGCTATCATTGTAGGGGCGTCCTATTTATTTACCTCGTCTTATTTGTATGAGCTTACACCGCTTATGCCCGTGCGTAGAGTGCGGGGACATTGTAGAAAGCGCTAAAACCGGCGTAACGCGCCGTTTCGGTACCCAGTTCATCCTCAATGACCAGCAGGCGGTTGTATTTGGCGACGCGCTCGCTACGCGCTGGCGCGCCGGTCTTGATCTGTCCCGCGTTGGTGGCAACGACAAGGTCGGCAATCGTGGTGTCCTCGGTTTCGCCGGAGCGATGCGAGATCACGGCGGTGAAGGCGGCGCGTTTCGCCATCTCGATGGCATCCATCGTCTCCGTCAGCGTGCCGATCTGATTGAGCTTGATGAGGATGGAGTTAGCCGAGCGCTCCTCGATGCCGCGCCGCAGACGCTTCGTGTTAGTGACGAAGAGATCATCGCCGATCAGTTGAACGCGGTTGCCCAGTCGTTCGCGCAGGATGGCCCAGCCTTCCCAGTCATCCTCTGCCAGACCGTCTTCGAGCGAGATAATGGGATATTCGCCGATCCACTGCTCGTAGAGGTCTACCATCTCGTGCGCGGTCAGCGTGCGACCCTCGCGCGCCAGCACATATTTGCCATTCTCATAGAACTCGCTTGAGGCGGGGTCGAGGCCCAGGCAGATGTCGCGGCCAGCTTTGTAGCCCGCCATGTCAATGGCGGCTAGAATAACCTCTAACGCCTCGCGGTTGGAACTGAGCGAGGGGGCAAAACCGCCTTCGTCGCCGACGTTGGTGTTCAGCTTCTTCTGGTGCAGCACCTTCTTGAGCGATTGATAGACCTCGGAACCCATACGCAGGGCCTCGCGGAAGGTCGCCGCACCCACCGGTAGAATCATGTACTCCTGCATATCGGTCGAGTTATCGGCGTGTTTGCCACCGTTCAAAATATTCATCATCGGCACGGGCAGGATGCGCGCGGCTACCCCGCCGATATAGCGGTAGAGTGGCTGACCCTGCGCATTCGCCGCCGCTTTGGCCACGGCCAGCGAGGC
Organism: Ktedonobacteraceae bacterium; assembly: GCA_034436045.1. GTDB lineage: Bacteria > Chloroflexota > Ktedonobacteria > Ktedonobacterales > Ktedonobacteraceae > H111-94. The sequence continues at coordinate 31,353 of DAOTVZ010000123.1, forward strand.
CCCCAGAATGGCATTTGCGCCGAGCTTACTTTTATTGGGCGTGCCGTCGAGCGCAATCATCACGTCGTC
>DAOTVZ010000124.1:0-6961 GCA_034436045.1 Ktedonobacteraceae bacterium
GCGGTAAACAGGGTTATCGTCTGCCAGAAGAAAGGTCAAGTGTTTTGCCATTTTTACAATTTTTTTGTCAGAACTCGGCCAATGTCCCTTCGCGGCGCGCGTGGTCAAAACTTCGCCGGAAAAACCACAAGCCGAGGGGGATAGTCAGGCAAGCGCTAAGCAACAAGAAAGTTATTTCGGGGAGCATATCCGCCAGTCCGCTACCGCGTATTAGCGCCAGGCGTAGGGCTTTGAGGGCATGCGTGGTGGGAAGTAGGTAGGCCAGGCTTTGCAAAGCAGGGGGAAGATATTCTACTGGAAACATGACCCCGCTCAACAGGCCGCTCAGCGTCGTAAAGGCCCAGCCAACCGGATCACCCTGCTTGGATATCATCACACAGCCCGCGCTCAACAAGCCAATGCCAGACAGCGAGAGAATAGTCAATGCCAAAACCACGGTGCTCGCTAACCAGTTGATCAGCAAAGAGACTTTAAGTATCACCATCACCACGACGAAGAGGATAACTGTGTTGAGCAGCGTGTTCAAGAAACCCCATAGAGAAGCATAAAGAAGCATCAATCCCAGTGGGGTTGCGTTCAACAATAAATGTTCCAGTGTGCCCATCTGCTGTTCGCTCTGGATGGCGGTACGGAAAGAGTTGAGAGAAACGCCCACAAAACCTGTAAAAGCGCTTCCGATCACCAGGTAGGCTAGCAAATTGCCGCCATAGGGTTCCAGTAAAGCGAAGTGATTACCTTCAGATAAGAAGTTCGCCATCAGACCGAACTGGATGATGCTGATGAAGCCCGAAATTAGGCTTAACCCCAGCGCTACCCGATAGGTCATGGTCGTCAGCCAGCCGCGCTTGACGAAAAGCCAGGCCTTGTACAGGGTGGTAATCCGCTGCGGATTGGACAATGGTTGGGTTGGGAGTCTCATGGCGTGGCAGTCTCGGTGGTCAGGCGGAAGAAAACATCCTGGAGAGTGGCTTCTCGTGTGCTGATAGCCCGAACGGGTAGGCAAGTAGATGCTACCCTCCGCAAGAGAGGAGCAATGTCGCCGGCATTTTCTTCCAATTGGAGTTGAAGGTGAGGATTGCCCAGAACAAGACTGTGGACCCGGGGGTCATGCTGCAAATCCGAGAGCAATTGCTGGATAGTTTGTTTATTCTGCAGGGCCTGTTCATCGAAAGTGATAATCAAATGGCGGCTCTTGAGAGTCTGGCGCAAGTTGAAAGGGGTGTTCAGAGCAATTAAACGGCCCTGGCGCAAGATACCGATGTAGTCGCTCAAGCTATTGGCTTCTTCCATGTCGTGCGTGGCCAACAGAATAGTTTTTCCACTGTCGCGCAGCGCGCGAATGATCTCCTGGATGCGTTGGGTGCTGGCAAGGTCCACCCCGCTGGTAGGTTCATCGAGCAGATAAACTGGTGGATCGGTAAGCAAGGCGCGCGCCAGTGATAGACGGCGTTTCATACCGGCGCTGAAACGCATATACAACACATCACGGGCTTCATACAGGCCGACTTGCGCCAACACGTGCTCAACGCGCTGACGTAACTTTTGACCATACAGTCCTCTCATGCCGCCAAAGAATTGCAAATTTTGGAAAGCGGTCAGGCGGTAGTAAAAGGCTCGTTCGCTGCCGGAGGCAAGGCCAACGAGTTGGCGGATTTGGGCCTCGTCATGGCCGATGCGGTAGCCGCAGATACTGGCTGTCCCGCGCGTGGGCAGAATCAGGGTAGACAGGATGCGCATCAGAGTTGTTTTGCCGGCCCCATTGGGGCCCAACAACCCAAAGATTTGTCCAGCCTCAACCTGGAAGGTGATCTCCTGCAAAGCGGGTTGCTGGCGGCGGGGGTAATAATGGGTCAGCGATTCGACTCGGATCATGGCATCTTTTTCCTCAAATATCCTGACGGCGCAGAGCATAGCAGGCCAAAGCCACGATAACCAGACTGAGGGCCAGGACAGCCAGTCCGTCTGCCCATGATGCTTCGCCGTATAGAGCCGCCGATGGGACGATATAGTTAAAAGGGCTGAAACGTGCCGTGAAGCTGTTGCTATTGAACAAGGCCAGCAAGAAGGTAAGGCCCAGGGCGGCGCTGGTGGATTTCATCTGGTCAGCAATCAGCACCGAAAACAAGAAGGCATAGCTCAATACCAAAAGTGCGCCTGAAAACACCTGCATCCCCGCGCCTCCCAGTTCGATCAACGACACCGTCTCGGTCTGCCATTTGGCTGCCAGATAAAGCCCCAGCGAGGGGATGTGAATCAGCAAGAAGAGGCCGATGCTCAAGGCCGCGTATTTCTGCAATAGTATGGTCTCACGCCGAATAGGCTTGGCCAGGAGGAGAAGAAGTGTCTCGCGTGATTTTTCCCGCCCAATGCTAGAGGCGCCCAGCAGAATGGCAAATGCAAAGCAGATGTACATCAGAGCACCATCGAACCACTGAGCTACAATCATCTTGTATTCGATTCGCAGGGTGCCAACCTGGCTCAGAATTTCGTCGGGCAGGTCGCTTAGGTCCAGGGATTTAGCCCATTGGTAGAAAATGATCTGCCAGGCGACAAATGCCATCAACACGACCAGGGCGATGACCCAGGGCCAGGTGATTTCGCGCCATTCCTTCTTGAAAATCAACATGCTATCCCTCCACGAACATAGGCCATGAAAGTATCTCGAAGGGATTTTCCCGTCATGACCAGTTCAGCCAATGAGCATTTAACCAGCAAGCGGCCATTTTGAATGATGCCGACAGTAGTGCAAACTTGCTCAATTTCTTCCAGAACGTGCGAGGACAGGATAATGGTCTTGCCCTCGCGCTGCAATTGATGGATCATTTGCAGAATGTCGCAGCGCGCCACGGGGTCTAGACCGCTGGTAATCTCATCCAGGATCAACAATTCGGGATCGTGGAAGATACCTTGGGCAATTAGTAGCCTGCGGCGCATGCCCAAGGAGTAGGTACGTATGGAGCGGTGGGCAGGCAGGTCGAATTGTTGTAACAGGTCTTCGGCGCGATGGCGTGGCTTGGGGTGCCAAAAGCCGCCGTGAAAGCTCAAGTATTCCAAGCCGGTCATGTATTCGTACATGCCACCGCGCTCAGGTACATAGCCTATCGCACGATGCAAAGCCGGCAAATTGCCCGGTATGACCTCTATCCCTTTGATCCACGCTCGCCCGCGAGTGGGAGTTACGAAACCCATCAGCATCTTGATTGTGGTGGTCTTGCCTGCGCCGTTTGGGCCGACGAAGCCGAAGACTTCGCCAGTGGCAATCTCCAGGTTGAGGTCACTCACCGCTTGCAAGGTGCCGTAGTATTTGGAGAGCGCCTCTGTGCGGATCATTGTCACTGACCTGTGTCTCACTCGCCTGCCGGGCAAGAGTCGCCCCATTCCAAGCGGTAACGTCCCCCGGCTTTGCGGGCTGCAATCTCAAGAGCCCATTTTCCGGCTGAAGGGGCCTCGATCGAGATACAATCGCTCTCGCTTGTTGGGGCCTCGAAAGTCTTTTCCCAAACGACGGCGTTGCGGGGGTCGGACAACTTGACGGTAAGGGTGCCGCTTTGGACTTCGAGATCATAGGCCATCATTAGGGCCGTCATTCCTTCCTGAACCTCGATTTGCCGCGTGGTAGTCTCAGTCAACGAGAGGAATGAGGCTTCCGAGTATCTCTTGCCGTTGCGTTCACTGAGACCGATGCTGGAATTACAAGCCAGCATACACAGTCCCAGTGTTACGAAACAAAGTATCAGTTTGACAGTGGAAAGTCGCTTCATGGTCTTCGTCCTTTTGTTTGGTTTGTGGGTAGGCTGGCTTACCCAGGGAATGAAACAGAGGCAAGGCATGCCAGCCTAGTGGAATTTAGAGGTTGATGAAACAGAACTCGGCCCCGCAAGCGTTGACACCGCAAAAATCAATCACGCATGCTTCCGGGTTCACGCTTTTGTCTTGGGGTGGAACAAGCCATTCCATGGTAAACCTCCTTAAGATACCTGGGTTAGGGCGCTATCAGCACCGGGCATGCGTCAATGAGGCAACCATATAGGCCGCAGGCTTTGGCGCCGCAGATTACGTTGATGAGGCACCCATTCAGGCCGCAAGCATTCAGGCCGCATGGTGCGTCGGGGACTTCTCCCCCCGTAGGTTCAACAATGTACTCCATAGCACGTTTCTCCTCTTACCTTGATAGGCTAGCCGGCTGCACGGGGTTGACGGCAGTCTGGCCTTGCCTCTGTTTCCGGCTCATCTCGTAGCGCAACATGAGTATGTCCCTCAAGTTATAACGCCAGCGCTCGCAGCGAGGAACGTTTTCTACGTTCTCAACCAAAGTGTTGTAAGGACAGCCGCCCATACAAATAGGCAGGATGGGGCAGCGGCGGCAGGTCTCGTATTTGAAGGGGCTGGTAACCAACCAACGTACATGCTCTGCATTCAACGTCACCACCTGGCTTACATGGCCAACCCTTCTTCGTTCATCACCAATCGTATTCCAGCATTTGTATAAGTTGCCCCATGGATCGATCACGAAAGCGTTCAGGCGTGTAGCCCCGCAATAAGTGGCCATGGGTTGAGGGTATTTGCCAATCTGCCAGCCCCGTTCTAGGGCCAGTTGATACAATTGGGTTTCGACTCTGGAAAAGCTCTGATCCGAGAAGCATCGTTTGGCAACAACTTTATGGCTGGCTTCGTAGGCCTCCAGCTGGGCAAAATAAATACCTAACTTGTGTTTTAGCCCTTCCGCTTCGAGAATATCCAGTAAGCCTGGCACCATTTCCTGATTGGTCTGGTCTACATTGACACGGATGACCACCCGCAGGAGATCAACGATCTCGGTAAGATTGTGCAGAATGGTCTCGAATGAGCCGCGTCCTCCCACTCGGGGGCGACGAGAGTCATGTACGGCGGGTGGCCCATCCAAGGTTACCTGAACGAATTCGACTCCATGCTCACGCAGCTCCAGCGCAGTGGCACGGTCAAGCAAGTACCCATTCGACACCATGCTGCTCGTGTAGGTACCCTCCCGCCGGTCCATCATTTCTCTGAAACGGCGCGCCAGATGCAGGATAATACCTTTGGCCAGGAGCGGCTCGCCCCCATACCACACGACCGACAAGTGCCTCAAGGTACGGTCGTTTGCCTGGCAGAAGTCTACGATTTGCTGTTCCGTTTCTGCAGACATTCTTCCGCCACGGCGCACGTCCTGCTCATAACAATAAAGGCAGCGCAAATTGCAGGCCAGCGTTGGCGCAATGGTTAACGAGAGAGTGTTGGTCTGAAAACGGCTCGCCCAATGAATGGCCTCTAGGCGTGCGACTTCGTCTATTTCGTCATCAATCAGGAATGCCCCTCGTCGCATTTCCTCAACTAGATTAGCTGGCGTTTTCACATCAAGCAGGTTCCCTTCGAGCAAGGCCTGGAAGATAGGTGCTGTATCTGCGTTGAGTACTGCTAGACCACAACTGGCGCAATTGAAGGCCAGATAGGCTTGCTCTGCATCCAGAGGCAGAATTACATTGTAGGACGACGCTTTCATGGACTAACTCTACATTGGGGGTAGTTTTTTCGACAGAGGTGCGTTTAGCACATCTCCGAAAATCATAGTCGGCAAGATTCGCGAGCAAACCACATCAACCCAATACCAAGCAGTGTCCCGATTTTTCACCAGCGAGCAGAAGTACAACGGCGTTTTGACAATTAGCCAAACCGTGCTCCTTACTTTTGCTTTCTTGGGAATCAAACACACTGTTATCTTAAATCGCTCCCCACCTCCCCACAACGGCCAAAATGCCAGTTTTTGTTTGCCGGTTCCGACTATACCTCCCTGTCGGTTCCGACAGGTTGCCCCTATTTCAGATCGGCTAATCCATGCCCGACGGCCCAGGCAATCGCCTCGCCTCGTCCATTGACCCCCAATTTGCCGTAGATATTGCCCAAGTGATAACGCACCGTCCGTTCGCTGATATGTAGTGTCTGCGCGATCTGATCATTGCTCCAGCCGCGTGCCAGCAAACGCAATACCTCCTCCTCGCGCAGGCTGAGACGTTCGCTTGCCACGCTAGAGTCACTTTCTATCTCTGTACTGCTGGCAGCCAGATTGCGTGCAACTGCCGGACTGAACCACGGACGCCCTCGCGCCACTGCCCGCACCCCATCCACAATTACGCTCAAGTCTTCGTCCTTGAGCAAATACCCTACCGCCCCGGCTTGAAGCATCCCCCGTATACTTTCCACATCGCCGTAAGCCGTCAGAATCAGCACCCTCGGCGCGCCCTCGATTGCCTGAAGCCTTTGAAGCACCTGAGTAGCCTTCAATCCAGGCATCGAAATATCCAAAACCAGTACATCGGGACGCAATCTTTCGGCAAGGCGCAAAGCCTCGTCGCCGTTCGATGCCTCGCCTACTACTTCAATATCGGTCTGACGACTGAGTTCGCCGCGAATGCCCGAACGAACCACGGGATGGTCATCGGCTAAAAGCACTCGCAAATGGGCGGAAGATTGAGACGCAGAATTGTCCATCTGACGGCTTGACAGTTTGGCGACAAGGTATTGATTGGTAGGTTCTCTAAAAAGTCGGTCTCTCAGAACTATTTCGTAATTACCTGCCTGCTGTCATTGCGAGGCCGCGATAGCTGCTGAAGTAATCTCCCCACAGGCCTGGAGATTGCTTCTCCGCCTTCGGCGGTTCGCAATGACGCGGCTGGGTAGGTAGTTATACTGTTTCACGGGGGCACCCAGGCCGACGAAACCACCCTGGCCGTGTTTCCTGTCATGGGCTCCGGCCACCAGCGCTGCGGAACATAGCCCAGAGATCTTGCCTGCTGGTGGGCTGTTTCTCTAATCGCTAAAAATGGGCCTGGTTTGGATGCGCCCCGTCGCTGCTCAACCCGCGCCCCTGTGCCCGGCTGCCAGCCTTCCAGTTCAGGAGAAAGCGGGAATACGAGCAAGGCATTTCCAAGTATACCCAGAATCATCA
>DAOTVZ010000125.1:0-16157 GCA_034436045.1 Ktedonobacteraceae bacterium
CAGTACGGCAGTATTGAGAGTGAGGAGTACGAAGAGGCGGGAACGCATATCCGGGGTCACATGCCTGCTAATCATAGCGGCCCCCTGATGGTGTTCCAGCGCGTCCCAACGCGCTCACGCCAGCTACGCGCCTGAAAAAAGTGATGGGCGACCGCCATGGTCGCCCATCGTCGTTGCTTGAGATCAGCCTTGTTTAGAATGCACCAACTCCATTGGGGGTGCCCCAACCGGTGGGGCCGTTGTAGCCAGGACCGGCGTTGCACAGGTAGTTACCACAGTCACCATTCGACCCGGTAGTGATATTATTTAGATCACTGGTATGACTGTAGATGTAGGAGGCCCCGTCAATGTTGAGGCTCTGCGCGTTGCCTGCCAGCGCATACACACTGGCAATAATGGGGGACGAAACACTGGTGCCGCCGAAGACCATCCAGCCGCTCTGCCCCTGGTCGGGCACGCTATCATAGACCGCCACGCCCGTATTCGGATCGGCAACAGCGGCGACGTCGGCGACAGTACGCATGGAGCAGCCGGAATCGGTCTGCCAGGAGGGTTTGGCAATATACTGACTGCACCCACTCCCGCCTTCGCTCCAGGCCTGTTCAGACCAACCACGACTGGAAGAACTGTCCTGATAGAGAGACGTGCCCCCAACCGCAATCACCGTGCTGAATACCGAAGGGGCAGCTGTACCATAGCCACTGTCACCCGTACTGGCGGTAATGGCAATGCCTGGATGATCGTATGCAGAGGCGTAGGTGGTTTCGCTGGAGTCCTCGTTGCCACCATAGCTATTGCTAATGGCATTGGCCCCCAGTTTGGCCGCCGTGTTCACGGAAGCCGCCAGGTCTGAGAAATTCGCGGAACTGGCCTCAACCAGCAGGATGTGACAGTTAGGACAGATCGCGCTCACCATGTCGAGGTCGAGCGAGATTTCGCCATCCCAACCGCTATCCTGCGGCGGATAGTTCGTGCCGCCATTCTCATCCACCTTTTTGAAGCAGCCATTATCTGTTGTGCAAGGTGGCAAGTTGAACTGTGAGCGGTAGACCGCCAGATCAGACTCCGCGTTCGGATCATCATATGCATCAACGATGGCTACCGTCTGGCCCTGACCGGCAGTGGCTGAGGGCAGATTGTACGCGGATTGAAGATCGCCTGGCCCGAAACCAGAGACACCAGCCGCGTTGTGCGGCAACACTTGCGGGTTCAGAACCATCTGAGCAAGACAACGGACTTGACCGACGGCAGCGGTCCCACACACATCCTGAGTTTCGACGCGCTGGCCCTGTAGTACCGCTGACCGGGCAAAGGCACGTGGACTTGTGCCAACAGCGAGGATGGACAGAAGAGCAAACAGGCTGAGAACTAGTGTCAGTCTTCTCAAGCAGAACCCCTTTCCAGGGAGATACAACAACGCAGGCTATGTATATAGCCTGCTTGATTTTATATGTAGCTCATCTATTTTCGGGGAAATGGCTACATATAAATGCTACGGGAACAACAGTGTGATAGTAAGAGAGTAAATAGTGTTATTAAGCGATTTAGCATGCATCATCGCTCTGTCTGATAAACACATCTTACTCTTACCTTAAGTATAAGGATAATCTAAACTGAGGTCAATATCTTATAACATAAGCGTTCTTGATTGCTATTAATAGTGGAGCATCGCAAGCCAGATGAGTTCGCCTGCTTGCCTGCTACAAGTGGTACTTATTGGCTATGCACTGCGGTGAAAATGAGCGGCAAAGTATGTAAAAATGCACGGCGATCCCTCAACAATACGCGGTTTATGGCGTCACATTACCTTAAGGAAATCTCCTGAGTCCATTATAAGATGGGGATAGTGGCACATGGAGAATGTTTTTGCACAAAAAAAAACAGGGTACTCCTGCGGGTTGCCTCACTATATGCAACTGACGAGCAGTCTCTCATTATAGAGGTAATTCGCACGAGTGCCTCGTATGCAAGTATAGCCAGCAGGGCGAGGGCAGGGCAACCACCAGGCTTGCTCTGCCCTCGCCCTGCAAAAAATTGACGCACATACGTTCTGCAAGGACGATTGGTCTGAGCCGTACAGCGCTATTGTGCGTTGCATGATTACTGGTTTTACTCAGACCGCCTCTACTTTATCTAGAAACTCGTCGGCAATGACCTCGGCACTGACCGGTACTTGATGATGGGCCAGCAACTGTGCGGCCTGCTCAACTGCCTGCCGCTCATGGCCTTCGCTCAACTGCGTAAGAATATCCGAACTGAAGAAAGCACCGAAGAACTCGTCGCGCTGTGCGTAGGAGACCTGATGTCGTCGTAAATGCGCACGTACACAGGCCGCCAGCCGAATGTAGCGCCCGTAGGCAGGCGGAAAGAGTACTTCCAGTTGCTGGCGAATGCGTTTCGCCAGCCCTGGGCTGGCCCCCTCGGTCGAGACGGCGATAGTCAACTGGTCACGGCGCAGAATGGATGGGACAATAAAGTTGCAACGCGCAGGCACATCCACAATGTTGACAAGCTGATTGCGCTCCTGTCCTTCCTGCCAGATGGCCTCGATCAACTGCGGATCGGCGGTCGTGGCGACCACGACAAACGCACCTGCCAGATCACCCACCTGGTAAGCTTTTGGCAGCAGCGTGAGTTCACCACGCTGCGCCATCGCCTGTAATTCAGTACAAAATTCGGGGCTAATAACCGTCACCTGTGCCCCACTGCTCTGCAACGCTCTGGCCTTCGTGGCGGCAACCTCGTCGCCACCAACGACTACCGCCTTGCGACCCCGAATATCAAGCATAATTGGATAATATTGCGGCATCCTGCATTTCTCCCAGCCAGACGCATAACTAATCAGCGGCGGTGACAGAGACCAGCCTATCGACCCGTTCGCGCAGGGCCTCCACACCGAGACGGTGGCAGAAATCGCCAAAGCTCTCCTGCGGATTGCGCTCCGCCTGCCAGAGTTGCAACAGTGGGCGAACGGTAGCTGCCAGTTGTGTGAGGTGGACGGACGGTGCGTAAAGCTGGTTCATGCGCATGTTAGCCCGGTCGCCACCAACATAGATGTGGTAGTAGTCTTTCGTGCGTCCGACGAAGCCGATATCGCCCATATACGGACGCGCACAACCATTGGGGCAGCCGGTCATACGCACGCTCAACGGCTCATCGGCCAGCCCCAGTTGGCGCAGGTCGGCCTCTATCTGTCGTATCACAGAGGGCAGGACGCGCTCGGCCTCCGCCAGCGCCAGGCCGCAAGTGGGCAACGCCGGACAGGCCATTGCAAAACGATACGCTCCGGCGGCCTCTGGCTCGATAGCAATACCATATTTCTTCAGTTGGGTCTCTACTGCCGCTTTCTGCTCCTCCGCGATATCTGCGAGCAGAATGTTTTGCTGCGGAGTCAATCTGATTGCTGGTTTAAACTGCGCGATGACCTGACGCAGGCCGGTCTTCAAACGGTGTGTCTCTGTGTCGCGCACCCGTCCATTCTCCACGTGCAGTCCGAGATACCAGCGTCCGTCATGCTGCCGATGCCAGCCCAGGTGATCCTCTACATTATGTACATCAAGCGGACTCGCAGCGCTCAGCTTGCGACCCAGGCGCTGCTCTACCTCGTTGCGGAACCAATCGGTGCCGCGCTCCTCGACTACGTACTTCATGCGCGCGTGCTTGCGATTCTGGCGGTCGCCGTAGTCACGCTGCACTGTTACAATCGTTTCAACCACCGATAGCACGTCATCCGGCGTGATATCGCAGAGTGGCGTAGCCAGGCGCGGATACGTTTCTTTCTTGCCATGTGTCATGCCCATGCTACCACCGATAATGACTGTAAAGCCCCGCAGACTGCCCTGCTCGGTGCGCGCGATCAAGCCGATATCCTGGGTAAACACGTCGATGCAGTTATCGTGTGGGAAAGCAATACCGATCTTGAATTTGCGTGGCAGGTAGGTTGGGCCGTAGATTGGCTCTACCTCCGGCTCATCGCTGCCTCCGCCGACCTCCTGCATCTTTTCGCCATCCACCCAGATTTCGTGATACGCACGACTGCGCGGGGCAAGATGCATCGCTATCTGGCGTGCAATCGCCTGTACCTGTGCGTGTGCCTCGTCATCCTCTAGAGCAGGGCAGGCCATCACGTTGCGGTTCACATCGCCGCAAGCCGATTGCGTTGAGAGCAGGGCCATGTTAATCTCGTGAATGGTCGCGTGCAGGTTGCCCTTCAAGACGCCATGAAGCTGAATGCTCTGGCGTGTCGTGAAGCGCAGAGAGCCATTGCCGTAGCGCTCCGCCAGTTCATCTTCAACCAGGTATTGCTCTGCGGTCAATGAGCCGCCGGGGATGCGCGAGCGAATCATGAACTGATAGGCTTTCTCCACTCCCTGGGCCTTACGCTCCTGACGCGCATCGCGGTTTTCCTGTTGATAGGTGCCGTGAAACTTGAGCAACTGAACCTGGGCCTCCGAGAAATGCGACGTGGGCTGTGCTAACTCCTCGACAATCTGCCCACGCAAAAAATGGCTCTCCGCCTTGATATGCTCAACTTTACTGCCATGGCCTACACCGAGAGAAAGAAGCGTATGCACATCATCATGTTGCTCTGTTGCCATATTGTCTGTCTCTCCTTCGTAAATGCAGTACATGCGAGCCGTCGGTACACCCCTGGTACATTGCGCGGAGTTCAAGCCACCTTGCTGACCGCTCTCACCGGCTTATTGTTGATATTATAGATCAACAAACATAACATCTTATCACTCTAACTATAGGAGAGATCAGGCCACCTTGTCAACCCCCAGACATACGTCAGCAGGGGTTGCGCAGAAATATATGAAGAATAGCCATATTCCCTCACCTTTTTTTCTCATTCTTGTTCAGCATATAGCGGCTCTTTCGTTTATAGAGAGCGAAGAGGAAATAATTTGCCACAAGAAGACATAAAGATAGAGGCGCGACCATGTTTTGTCCAAATTGTCATATGATGCGAGAAGATAGTCCGGCGGCTTGCCCTTATTGCGGAGCCATGTCACCGCGTTCAGGAACACTTCAGGCGGGAAGTTGGGGAGACCAGCCATTTTACACGTTTGAGCAGAGTCCCACCTTTGGAGCTTCACAGATGGCAAACCAGTTCCAGCAGCAGGAACAGGTAGCACTAGTACCCTATCGGGGCCAAACAGACATGCAGCCCACACCCGTTACGGAGCAGAATGCTACGCTGCAAGTGATGCCCGCTGCCCTGGGGGCAGGCATACAACTGGCACCTGCCCCGCAACGCCTCGACGAGCCATCTATTGTCTATGTGCCTCCCATGTACACAAAACCGCGCCCGATTATTCCGCGCTACCGCATCATCAGCGGCCTGCTCAGTGTGCTGATCGTTGTTGCCCTCCTTTGTACGGGCGCAGGCTACTATGCAAAAGTCAGTGGCAAGCTCGACGCCTTGCGCATGTTCGTCACTGGTGCCGCGCCCAATAACGTCCCGCCGACGGTCACTGCCACACCAATTGATCCAGGCGACCAGTTGAATACGATCAGTGCAGCAGCCGTGACCATCTCTTCCGCGACGCTCACCTCGCACCGCGCCCCCAACAATCCTTATTTCGCGGTGCAGGCCGACAGCCTCTTCAAAGTCAATCAAACCTTTTATGTCATCTATAACGTGCAAAGCCCCAAGACATCAGGTATCGTCAGCCTGAAATGGTATACCAATTGTCAGGGTCCGAAGTTCATCAACTGTGTCTTCTATACCGAGACGATCAGCAAACCGCTGGCCGCTAACCCCTCCGGTTACGATGACGGCTACGCCGAGATGCGCTACTATATGCCAACTCAGGGTAAGGTGGAGCTATACTGGAATAATCAGCTTGCGCAAACCCTCTACTTTGCGGTACGGAACTAAACAGCGCACAGGTTTGACAATATCAAACTTGCCTCGTTATAAAAAACAGAACACAACTCTTGCTGGCCGTATCCGTATCTTTATAAAAAAGGCACAGCAAAGAAATCGCAAAGAAAAGGTTGAACATCGTGGGTTCTGAATATATCGGGCCAGCACCTGATCCGCGTTTGTCGCCGCCACAGCCACCTCCTTCTGAGCATCGAGATGACAGCGCGACCCAGGAGCCGGCCTACCGTGAACACGTTACCGGTGGATTGGTCTTACACCCGGCGGATGCGCCGTATTTTCGGCCTGCTTACCCGCCCAACGGCCAGCATCCTTATTATTATCAACCCGCTCCCTATGGAGCGTATCCCTTTTATCCCAACTACGCGGGGTATTACGGTTATCCTGGCTATCCGCCGTACCATTATCCTTATCCTTACTACTATCCCTATCCGGCACCGCCTGCACGCCCGAAGCGCGATGGCTATCTGCTAGGGGTGTCCATTGCCTCCTTCATCTGCTCTATTCTTGTGCTGCTCGGTGGGGCCGTAAGCCTCATGTTGCTCGCGCTCGTTACGCTGGTGCCCGCCTCACAAACGACGGGGGCGGATCAACTCTTCAGCAGCGACGTGTTATTCACCGCGCTGGGGGTGGCGGGTATCGTTGGTGGTGGTTTCAGCCTGTATCATAGTATTCGTTCACTCTTCCTCAGAAAGCCATCCGGCGAGTTCAAATTGCCCTGGTTCTGGCTCTTTCTGGTTCTCTATATCGCCCTGCTCGTGCTGGCAGGCTTTATGGCTTCCAGTGGCAACGCCGTCTCCGATCCACCGCTGACTATTCTGCTGATTGCCCTGGCCGGTATCTTGCCCGCGCTGACCATTCTAGCGCTGGCATTGCGCCGTCTGCATTTCCCACACAATGCGCCCTGGCCCACAACCTGGCGGCGTTTCACGCTGGCGATTGTCAGTGGCGCAACGGTCGCCATTCTGCTGGCTTCCATTTTTGAGTTGATTCTTACCGCCGCGCTGGCGGTGAGCCTGGGTATCACCAATCTCACCTCCATTGACAATCCCAATGCACCTATTCCCAACGACCCGCGCGCAATTATGTTCCTGCTCGTCCTGGTTTCGGTCATTGCACCGCTGGTTGAAGAAACGGTCAAACCGCTGGCGGTGGTGGTGCTGATCGGACGCATCCGCAGCGCAGCCGAGGCTTTTATTCTTGGCATGAGCTGCGGCATCGGCTTTGACTTGATCGAAACCTCCGGCTACATCAGTATGGGCTACAAGGATTGGCTGGATGTCGCGCTCCAGCGTAGTACCGCCGGTCTGCTGCATGGGCTGGGCGCGGGCATGGTTGCGCTGGGCTGGTACCTGTTGACGCACAGGAAAGAGCGTCGTCATTCTGCGCTGCTCGCTCTGGGTTGCTGGGCCTATGCCATTCTGCAACACGCGCTGTGGAATGGTGCCTTTGTGCTGCAACTGCTGCCCGCGCCGGTCGGCCCCTACCTGAGCAATGGCAATCTCCATCTCGGTCCGCTTAATCTGCCATCGTTCATTATTGTGTATGTCATTGCTTCCATCATCATGGTGGCTTTTCTGTTCTTCATCACTGGCAAGCTGCGCGGCAAATTCTCGCCACCCGCCGCGCCGCCTTCCAGCGGTTCAACTGAGCCGCGCCGCCAGCCATCGGCAAGTGCGTTCCCTGGCATACAACAGGTAGGGGCAAAATAAGACATAAGACGGGGGCCTGGCTTGATAGTGACAGGCCCCTATTTCATGTGAATGCCGACAATGTGGTAGAATGGAAGCGTGCCACCAGAGGTATCCCAAAGCCACATCTGATTCGTACTAAAGGTAGTAATTGAGCAGATTACGCTGAAGCAATGTGGAAAGGATCAGCTACATTTGATATCGTCAGATAATACCCATGATGGCGGATTGGTTGAGCTGCAAGGACAGCCTTCCGTTCATTCCTCTCAGGACGTTGCATATTTACAACAGTTGCAGGCTTTCTCATCGAATCAGGCGGCATGGCAGGCCGCCTTGCTTCAGGCCGCGCACGACGCCTTTATCGTCCTGAACGCAGAGCAGCGTATCTTCTTCTGGAATCATGGTGCCGAACGACTTTATGGCTGGTCAGAGCAGGAAGCATTGGGACAAGAGGCTTATAGATTGCTGAAGACACAATTTCCGGTGCCATTGGCGGAAATATTGCGCGTCTTGCACGAACAAAAATACTGGGAAGGTGAACTGGAACATACCAGGAAGGATGGCACGCCGCTCGTGGTCGCCAGTCGCTGGACGCTACTGGAGCAGGATGGCTCTTCCTCGCCTATGATTTTAGAGGTGAATCGTGATATTACCGATCTTAAGCGTACATTGATCCATCTGAGCTTCCTGACCGAGGCCAGCAGGCTGCTGGTTTCTTCATTCGACTACAAAGAAGCATTGATTCAGATTGCGCATCGTGCCGTGCCTATAATCGCCGACTGGTGCCGTGTGGATTTGTTGCGTGAGGATGGCACACCTTATCCGCACGTCATCACCCATGTTGATCCGACAAAGGTGGCCTGGGCCTATCGATTGAACCAGCAGGCATCCTATAATCCCGATGCCCCTGCCGGTCTGGCCGCCGTGCTGCGTAACAAGCGGCCAGAGTTCTATCCTTTTATTTCAGATGAACTGCTTGCTGTTGCCGCCAGGAACGAGCAACAACTGGCTCTGTTGCGTGGTCTCGGCTTCTCTTCCGTCATCATCATGCCCCTGGTGGTGCAGGGGGAGAGTATTGGTGCAATCACCTTTGTCACTACAGAGACCAAACGTCACTTTACGCCCACTGATCTGGCGATGGTTGAGGAGCTGAGCGGGCGCATCGCGCAAACAGTCGAGAAGGAGCGCATCTATTGGCGCTTACAAGAACTTAACAATACTCTGGAGACGCAGGTTGAGCAACGTACTCAGGAATTGCTTCAACTCAACAAGGAGCTAAAACGCAGTAATCAGGAGCTTGAGGAATTCGCTTACGTTGCATCCCATGACCTGCAAGAGCCGTTGCGCAAGATACAGGCCTTTGGCAACTTGCTTGAGGAAGAATTTGGTCAGGCGCTGGGCGAGGGCAAATTCTATCTTGACCGCATGCGTAACGCTGCCTCGCGCATGCAGGTTCTGATTAACGATCTGCTGACCTTCTCGCGCGTCACTACGAAAACACTGCCATTTACAGCAGTGAATCTAACGATCATCGCTCATGAAGTGGTCAGCGACCTGGAAGCGCGCATTCAAGAGACGGGTGGAACCGTTGAGATCAATGACCTGCCCATTATTGATGCCGACCCGTTGCAGATGCGGCAGATGTTGCAAAACCTGATCGGCAATGCTCTGAAGTTTCACCGACCCGATGAGTTGCCGCTGGTCACGCTTTCGGCTCAGTACAGTACCAATCCACAGACAAAGGAACCACAATGCACCTTATTTGTTCAAGATAATGGAATTGGTTTTGACGAAAAGTATCTTGATCGCATCTTTACCGTATTCCAGCGACTCCATGGACGTAGCCAGTATGAGGGCACCGGCATTGGTCTGGCCGTTGTACGTAAGATTGTTGCGCGGCATGGGGGAAGCATCACTGCCAGAAGTACACCGGGGCAAGGTTCTACTTTCATTATTACTTTGCCTATTCATCATGCCACTGGAGAAGGATCAATACTATGAGCAATAAAAATCCAATAGTCATTTTGATGGCCGACGATGACGAAGACGATATCTTACTGACACAAAAAGCTTTCAAACAGGGCAAATTACTCAATGAATTGCATTGCGTGCGTGATGGCGAGGAATTGCTGGATTATCTCTTCCATCGTGGCGCGTATAGCGACCCGACCACTGCGCCGCGTCCCGGCGTGATCCTGCTCGACCTGAATATGCCCAGGAAGGATGGGCGCGAAGCCCTGAAAGAGATCAAAGAGCATCCCGACCTCAAAGATATTCCCGTCGTCGTCTTCACCACTTCCAAAGCGGAAGAGGATGTCTATCGCTCATATAAGCTGGGTGTCAACTCTTTCATCACCAAACCGGTTACGTTCGAGCGTTTGATCGAGGTCATGCAAATGCTCGGTAAATACTGGTTTGAAATCGTTACGCTGCCTCAGTAGGAGAAACAAACGGGTGACTATACAGCACTATCAGACAACGGTTGCTACAGTGCTACTCATCGAGGATGATGAGGAGGATTTTATTCTCCTGCGCAAGCTGCTTTCACGCATTCCCCACGCACACTACCACGTTCTGTGGGAGCGGTCATTTGAAGATGGCCTGGCCCATATGCAGCGGATCGATCACGATATCTGTCTGGTGGACTACCGCCTGGGGGCAAGAAGTGGAATGGAACTATTATATGAGGTACGCCAACGGGGCTACAACCGCCCCATCATTATGCTGACAGGGGCCAGTGTAGGCGATGTTGATATTCAGGCCCTGCAAGCGGGGGCCGATGACTACATCACCAAAGAATCGCTGCAAAGCGAACTGCTCCATCGCACGATACGCTACGCCATTGAGCGTCGCAAGGCCGAGCAGGAGCGCGAACGCTTGCTGCGCGAACAGATCATTCGCGACGAACGCGAGGCGCGTCGCAATGAGTTTATCAGCATGGTTGTCCACGAACTGAAAACGCCGCTCAGCAGCCTCAAAGGTTATGCACAACTCCTCAGCAGGCGTACCAGCCGCAGTGGCGACGAACAGACGATGCAACTGGCCAATAAGATCGATCAGCAAACCACGCTGCTGGCCAATCTGATTGAAGACTTACATGACATCAATCGCATCGAGGGTGGCAAGCTGCAACTGCGCAAGAGCGACTTCGACTTCGATGAACTGGTCAGCGAGGTCATTGAAAGCGTACAATTGACAACGGAGCAGCATCAGCTACAAAAAGAGGGCGTGACGACCAAAACCGTGTACGCCGACCGCGAACGCATCGGCCAGGTCCTGACCAACCTGCTTACCAATGCTATTAAGTACGCCCCAAACACGGAGCGCATTCTGATAAAGCTGTCGGCGGATGCCCATAGCGTCACCGCCTGCGTGCAGGACTTTGGCCCCGGCATCCCCAAAGATCAGCAGGCGGCCATCTTTGAGCCGTTCTACCGCATCGAGCGTCCACAACAGAGGAGCGTCGTTGGTCTTGGTCTGGGCCTCGCCATCGCCTCTGATCTGGTTCGACGCCACCAGGGCCACATCTGGGTCGAGAGCGAAGAGGGACAGGGAGCTACCTTCTGTTTCACCATTCCCGTAAGGACGTGATGTATCAGTTCTTACGGATGTTTAAACTGCTAATGGGGCGGGTAGCGCCCCACGAGCGAAGAGCACGATACTGTCGCGTCGCACATGCTCAATGAATGTCGGATCCCATTCTTGCATCGTGCGTGTAGAAAACATCACCTGTACCTCGCGTGGTGCGTCTAGATGCCGGTTATAAGCTTGACCAAGAAGATGAGAGAGAGGTCCTCCCTGGTACAAAACAGTCTTCCCACCACTCTGCTACCTCTTCTTCTCCCAGGTGACGCAAAAATCTTCCCAACCGGGTATGGCTGTCTTGAAGCTTCTGGTGTTTTGTAGCACAGCCATAGGCAATCCAGTGAAATGCTGCTCCCCAGGCCCCTTCAATTACTACACGCGCTGCATAAGGGGTAGATTGCAGAGGTATAACGGTTTTCTCAATATCTTCGGCTGCTTGCCGATGCCCTTTAGCCAGCATACAATTGCCTCGGTCAGGATACTTATTTCTCTTCGCTAAGCAACTTGCCACCTTGTTCTATTGCGTATACAGCATAGCAGATTTTGCGCCAATACGCAAAAATGGGTGTGGCCTGACATAAAGCAAGCCCACCCATCAATCAGATAATGCTCAATTTTCGGCTATAGCAGCCAGATATGTCACCTATACGGTCATTGCCAGCACTGTATCTATCTGTTGCAGCAGGCGTTGTGTGCTGGCAAAACCGTAATTAACAGCATGAACGTGGCCCTTTGCATCGACGATGACCGTACTGGGTACGGTCAGAATATGGTAGCGCTGCGTCAGTTCGGGCGAGGCGGGGGCATCGACCTCTATCACGGTGACACGCTCACCCATCTCCTCTCGCACGCGCTGTAGCGCCGGTGCCTGCAATCGGTGGCACTGGTGACAGTCATCGCTGCTGAATGCTAGAATACGCACCGCCGTCTCCTTATTTGTATCTGATCCTGCTTTGTCTGTCCCTGTCTTGCTTACTTCTACTATCCCATCAATCGCATTTTCTGCATCTTGCAGCATTCCCGGCACTAATGGTTCAGCGCCCAGAGCCTGCCGACGGCGCATCTCTACAAAGCGTCTGCCCATCCAGACCAGCAGGGAGAGCAGTAAGGTGATTAGCACCAGCACGCCCAGGCGCACAAGCAATGGTGACATATTTAGACTCCTCGCCAGTGGAAGTTGCCCTCGTAACGCACACGCGGTAGCAGGCCGAGGCGACCGAGATGATAGTAGACAAAGCAGCCCGCGCAAAAGCCCACTGTCAGGTTGATGCCCGCCAGCACGAAGACGATCAGGTCAAGCACCCAGCCGACCGTCGTAAGCCTTGTCAGGAAGAGCAGGATGCTGGCGGCAAGCAGGAAGGCGGCACCAACGCCTTGCGCAAAGCGATGTGGTGCCGGGTCATCCTCGACGATGCGCGGTCGCAACAGGCCCAGTGGCACTACAACCCACTTATAGAGCAAACGATATGGACTGACCGTCGGCATCAGTGCGCTCAGTACCATTATGATGGCCGTTACCAGCGCCAGCCAGGGCTGGTTAAAGACAAAAGCCAGCGCCGTCAGCAGTACGGTACATCCTTGCGAGAACTTCCCCAGATGCGTATCCACACGCAATGCATGTTCTTGAGCGGCAGTAGCGTTCTCCATTCTTGACACTCCTTTGGCAAGACGTATGTCTTGCTATAATGCCTCGTAAAGAACTTGAGTTATTGTATCAACAAAGTAATGAATTTACTTGCTAAAGTATAGTATCTGGTTGGGGTGGGTGTCAAGAAAAGAGCTAGTATGGTCAAAAAATTCTACGGTATAATACAGATATATCGAAATGGGCAGAAAGGTTCTTGTATGGCCAGAAAAAAAACACGCATTAGCCGTGTTTCACAGATAATCCGTTTCTTTCGCGTCTCGCGTTTACTGCTCTGGACAATCTGGGTCATCTACCGCGAGCGCAAGCGCGTTATTCGCGCGCATGAGCGTGGCAACTACGATGTGCAGCCCAATATCGAGGTGCTGATTCAGGTACTGGTAGCCTTTCGCAAGACGGCTATTCAACTGGGCGTGCTGATGATTAAACTCGGCCAGTTCCTCAGTTCGCGTGCCGACCTGCTACCGGAACAGGCCCTCAAAGTACTCGCCTCTTTGCAGGACGAGGTGCCGCCGGAGCCGTTTGATCACGTCGTCTCCGTTATCGAGACAGAGCTGGGCAAGCCGGTGGACGAAGTATTCAGCTTCATCGAGCGCAAATGTACCGCCGCCGCCTCGCTGGGACAGGTTCACAAAGCTACCCTGGCCTCAACCGGCAAAACCGTTGCCGTTAAGGTGCAGCGCCCACATATCGAACAGCTTGTAGCGATGGACTTGAGTACCATCAAGTTCGTTATTCGTGTGATTACTCGCTTTGTAGATGTTAGCGAATTTATTGATTTGATGGCCATTTACCGCGAGTTTAAACGAACTACTTATGAGGAGATTGACTTTGTGCGCGAAGCGGCCAACGCAAAACGCTTCAAAGAAATGTTCAAAGACGATCCCACCATCTACATTCCAGATATGTATGATGATTATGCAACCAAACGTCTGCTGGTGATGGAGTGGATCGATGGTATCAAGATTAACGATTATGCAGCGCTGGATGCCAACCATATCAGCCGCATCGAAGTGGCGAAACGTACTGTGCAGGCATATTTCCGGCAATTTTTTGTTGAGGGTTTCTTCCATGCCGACCCCCATCCCGGTAATCTGCTGGTCAAGAGTGGCGTCACCACTGAGGATGGTGGCCCTGTCATCGCCTTTCTGGACTTCGGCATGGTCGGCACGCTGAGTCGTGGTATGAAGAAATCGTTAAAAGACCTTTTCCTGGCCTTCCTGGCGCGGGATTCGCGCGCGCTGGTCAGGGCATTGGAGCGTCTGGGCTTCATCGGCGAGGGGGCCAACATGACTTCGATTGAGCGTGGTATGGGACTGATGATGGAGCAGTATTATGGCATGACGCTCGGTGAGGCGCGTGAGATGGATATTCCCGAAGTGGGACGCGATGTGGAGAACCTGCTTTACGGCCAACCATTCCAGATTCCAGCGCAATTCGCCTTTACGGGCCGTGCCATCGGCACATTGACTGGTGTCTCGACCGGTTTAGCGCCAGAGTTCAACTTCGTTGAGGTGGCCCTGCCCTACGCGCGTAAGTTCCTGGGGCTGGACTCCGAAAATATTGGTCAGACCGTTCAACAGACGCTGACACAACTACTCGATGCCGGGCGTGTCCTGCTGACGCTGCCGCGTTCCCTGGAGCAGGTTATCAGCAAGATCGAGACAGGCCAGCTTGAGGTCAGGGTGGCCGACCCGATGCCACAACGCGGGCGGGGCCGACGTGGACGCAGACGCAACGGACGTAACGGCAGCAACGCAGTGGCAAGCAGCCCTGGTGGCGGCCTGAGCTGGGCTTTCATGTTCACTGTTGCTGTTGCTGCCGGCGTCTTTCTGATGTCTACTGCGCACCTGATGCTCGCCGGCTGGCTCTGCTTCGGCTTTGCGGGTTTCACTGCATTGGGGTTACTGGTGAGGCGTTGAACGGAAACTTTGCTTGTCTCACCGTCTCTCTCATGTTATCATAATCGCAGAGCAGAGCATTCCCATGAGCAATGAGACAACGCTTGATGATGCGTTGATCCTTTTTACATTAGCGATGATAAGAGAGTAACTGGATATTATGACACAACTGAATATAAAATCGGAGAAAGAGATTGCGCTGATGCGCAAAGCCGGGCTACTGGCGTGGGAGGCGCATCAGATTGCTGCCAGTATGGTCAGGCCGGGTGTCACAACCGGCGAGATCAATGCGGCGATTGAGCGCTACTTTGCCGAGCAAAAGGCTATTCCTCTCTTTAAAGGTGTGCCAAGCAATACGGGCAATGTGCCGTTTCCCGCCGCTGCCTGTATCTCCGTCAACGAACAACTGGTGCATGGCATTCCCGGCCCGCGCGTGCTGAAAGAAGGTGATGTAGTGAGCATTGACCTGGGTTGCAAGCTAAATGGCTGGTGCAGCGATGCGGCAGCGACGCACCCGGTTGGCAAGGTTTCCCCTAAAGTGCAGCGATTACTGGATGTAACGGAGGGCACGTTGCGGCTGGCTATCGAGCTTATTCCGCAAAAAAAACGCTGGAGTGAGGTAGCGCGTGAGTTAGAGGCATATGTCAAGGCGGCAGGCTTTGCGGTGGTAGAGGGGCTGGTCGGTCATGGCATTGGACGCAGCATGCATGAAGACCCCCAGGTGCCCAACTATGTAAACCTGACCTACGAGGCGCTGGGCGACTTCCCACTCAAGCCGGGGCTGGTCATCGCTGTTGAGCCGATGGTGACTATGAGTAGCAAAAAGCTCAAAACCCTCAATGATCACTGGACGATTGTGGCCGCCGATGGACACCCCACCGCACACTTCGAACACACGCTGGCCATCACCAGACACGGCGTTGAAGTGCTGACTGCTGGCCCTCACGGCGAAGGTTGGGCCATGACGGTCAGGGATTAATTTGTTCGCAGTTCTTTTCTGAGTTCGCGTACAAAGCCGATAATGCCTTCCTTCCAGGTCATTTTCGGCTCTTTCGGCGCGGCTCGTCGCTGTTTCTGCTGGCTCCGAATGGCACTTGCCACCATCTCCGCTTGTTGGTAGCGGCGCAGCAGGGTATCATAAGCCGCGCGTCTGGTCGCATCACTCAGCACCTCGTAAGCCTCATTAAGCTTCTTGATGCGGTCTTCCCTGGCCTGCTTATTCAGATCGGGATGATACATACGTGCCAGACGTCGGTATGACTGTTTAATCTGCTCTAGTGTCGCTGTGGCCGGAACTTCCAGCAGCGCATAATAATCCGGTAATGGTGTACTCATCGTTTACACTCACTCTACATTGGCCTCGTAGGGGCGTGATTCATCACGCCCTGAAAGCAGCTCAACGGGCAAGCAGGGCGTGATGAATCATGCCCCTACTGTGGTCGGTT
>DAOTVZ010000126.1:0-10861 GCA_034436045.1 Ktedonobacteraceae bacterium
CATCCTGAGCGCCGAGCGCGTGGCGCTGAACTTTCTAGGACATCTCTCCGGTATTGCCACACAGACCAATCGCTGTGTGCGCGCGCTCGAAGGTACACGTGCGCGTATGCTAGATACACGCAAGACCACGCCGGGGCTACGCGCGCTGGAGAAGGCAGCGGTACAACTGGGGGGCGGACAAAACCACCGCTTTGGCCTGCATGATGGTGTGCTGATAAAGGATAACCATATCAAGGCGGCGGGAGGCGTGGCGCAGGCGGTGCGAGCGGCGCGTGGTCAGGCCCCACACCTGCTCAAAATTGAGGTTGAATGCGAGACGCTGACCGACGTGCGCGAGGCGTTAGAGGCGCAGGCCGATGTGATTCTGCTGGATAACATGGAGGTTGCCACCATGCGCTCTGCCGTCGAACTGATCCGTGCGCAAGCCCCTCGTGTATTGATCGAAGCTTCCGGCAATATTGGTACTGACCCCGCGAAATTAGCCGCCGTGGCCGCGACCGGCGTAGATTTCATCTCATCGGGTGCCTTAACCCATTCGGCACCCAATTTCGACATCTCACTGGAGTTTGCCTGATCGGTTCCTGAGAGACGATCCCTATGGAAGGAGAGAAGCGATGGCTGCAATTCAATCTGAGTGCGCAGAAAGTAAGGAAGAGCGCGTCCTGCCCCTGCTCAGACCGCATACGCGCGTGAAGCATGATCTTTCCAGACGCAGCGATGTTATTCCCCAGATGTATGCTGAGATGGATGGTGAGGAACTGGATCGGCGCATCACCGCCGCCAAGCAGACATTGGGCACGCGGCTGGTCATTCTGGGCCACCACTATCAGCGCGATGAGATCATCAAGTATGCCGATTTTCGCGGCGATTCGTTCAAGCTTGCTCAGCAGGCGGCTGGACGGCCCGATGCCGATTACATCGTTTTCTGTGGCGTGCATTTCATGGCTGAGAGCGCCGATATTCTCAGTGCGCCGCATCAGAAGGTGATTCTGCCCAATCCTACGGCTGGCTGTTCGATGGCGGATATGGCGAATATTGGCGAGGTTGAAGAATGCTGGACAGTGCTGCACGAGATGCTGGGTGAGGATGCAAATATTGTGCCTGTCACCTATATGAACTCTGCTGCTGATCTCAAGGCGTTTTGTGGGCGCAATGGCGGCGTCGTGTGTACGTCATCTAATGCTCCTGCTGTGATGCGCTGGGCCTTTCAACGCGGTAAGCGTGTTCTATTCTTCCCAGACGAGCACCTGGGGCGCAATACAGCATTGCGCTATGGTATTCCAGAGCAGCAGATGGTGGTCTGGAATCCAAAGAACCCGCTGGCGATGGATGAAGATGTAGAACAGTTGGAAGATGCGAAGATCATTTTGTGGAAGGGCTATTGTTCCACGCACATGCGCTTTAGCGTGGAACAGGTTGAGAAGGCGCGCGCGGAGTACCCGGACATCAAGGTGCTGGTGCATCCTGAGTGCCGCCGCGAGGTGGTGGATGCTGCCGATCTGTTCGGTTCGACTGAGTATATCGTTGAGCAGATTGAGCGTGCACCGGCTGGCAGCAAATGGGCGGTGGGCACGGAGATTAACCTGGTGCATCGACTGGCAAAGGCCCATCCTGAGCAACTGATCTTCTGTCTCGATCCGGTGGTCTGTCCTTGCTCCACCATGTATCGCATCCATCCGGCATACCTGGCCTGGGTGCTGGAAGCGCTGGTGCGGGGTGAGGTGATCAACCAGGTAAGCGTTGACGAGGAAACGGCGTATTGGGCGCGGGTCGCGCTGGAACGCATGCTGGCGCTAAAAAAATAGCGGTCGGTGGGCTAATTTGGCAGACTGGAACCCCAGGGTTTGGCACGCCGACGGGCTTTCTGCGCTTCCTGGTGATTGCCCAGTGCCTCGTAGACGTCGGCTTTGAGGTTCCAGGCGCGGGTATAGCCGCGATCCATCTCGGTTGCTTCGTTAAGGGCATCGAGAGCGGCGCGATTATGGCCGAGGTGCATGAGTGCCTCGGCCTTGTTGCTCCAGGCGACGGCGCTGCGTGGATTGACGAGCAAGGCGCGAGTATAGGCTTCAACGGCTCCGTTGAAGTCGCGCAGGATATAGCGCGCGTTGCCCAGGCCGTTCCATGCCTGGAAGCTCATATTATCGAAGGAGAGTGCCTGCTCGTAGGAAAGAATGGCCTCTTCTGGCATGTTCAGCGCCAGTTGTGCATCGCCGCGTCCATTCCAGGCCATGACGTACTCGTTGTCGAGCGTCAGGGCGCGCTCGAAATGTACCAGCGCTTGCTGATGACGTTGCAGGGCCTGTAAGGCCAGCCCTGCACTCACCCAGACGACGGCGTTGCTGGGGTCGATTTCCGTGGCGCGCTGATAGGCCTCGAAGGCTTTACGGTAGTTGCCCTGATTGTAGAGGGCGGTTCCCTTGCCGTTCCAGGCGTAGAAATTTTCAGGGTCCATGCGCAACGCTTCTTCATACGCTTGCAGCGCCAGGGTATATTGGTGCTGGAGCCGATATTGATCGCCCTCACGGCATTTTTCACGCACGCTGGTGGTGTTGGCAGGAGTGATACGCACGGCGGGTCTCCCAACGGCCTGTATCTTATTGGTGGCAGTATTGGCGGAAACCGGTGTCGAGCCTGTGCGTCTGTTGCGAGTGGTGTGTGGTGCGCTCTGGGCCGGAACCTGCACTTTAGCGGGAGGTGTGGCGCGGCAGGCTTGATCGAAGGCATACAGGAATTCCAGCATATCGGCAAAGCGTTCATCCGGGCGCATAGCCAGGGCGCGCTCAATCACGCTATCAAGCGCCACCGGTAGGTCGGGGTTGAGCGAGGAAACGGGGGGGATGTTGCCGTTAAGCGCGTCGGTCGGGTGATAGCCGGTGAGCATCTCGTAGAGGATGACGGCGCTGCTATACTGGTCGCTACGCGGGTCTACAATACCAGCATGTTGCTCCGGGGCCATGTAGCCGACGGTGCCGCGTACTGTGATTGTCTTGCCCACGCGCGCTCCAGGTTCCAGAGCGCGTGCGATGCCAAAATCAGTAAGCACCAGGCGGTAATCCTCCTGGTGGATTAAGATATTCTCAGGCTTGATGTCGCGGTGGATGACCGGGCGCGGGCGCGTATGGGCATAGTGCAGTGCCTGGGCAAGCTGGTGGAAGTGATGAATCGTTTCATGCGCAACCAGCGGACCATTGACGTCTGCCAGGCGATTGCGCAGCGAGCCGCCGGTATAGAGGGGCATAACCAGAAAGACGCACGGCCCATCCTTGCCGTAGTCGAGAATCGGGGCGATGTTGGGATGATCCAGACCCGCCGCGATGCGCGCTTCGCGCAGGAAGTGTTCGTGTTCACTGCTGGTTGTTTTGCTGGGTAACAGCACTTTAATGGCGACATAGCGTGAGAGCTTCTGGTCGATGCCGCGAAACACCGCAGCATAGCCACCTTTACTGATCAACGCTTCAACCACATAGCGTCCTGCCAGAGCTGTACCTAAAAGCGGTAGCATGCATGCCTGACAAAATACATCGCTGTCCCGATTGAGGTATCCACAGTCGGTCTTATCGGCGCAGCGTCGCATTCCCTCCTCCGCGTTATCGTGACTAGTCGTCGTGTCGTTTTTGAACAACATGCCCGTCAGGTTTCTGCATGCTGTGCCTGCTGCTCCAGGGAGCGCGCCCACTCCTGACAGGTCAATGCCTCCTGCTTTCTGCCGAGCTGCTCCAGCACGACGGCTTTGTTATACCAGGCATCAGGTTCTTCAGGTGCAAACGAGGTGGCCTGATCGAGAGCGGCTAACGCTTCGTCCAGGCGGCCCAATGCGAAGAGAGAGAGACCTTTGTTATTCCATGCTGCAATGTAGTGGGCATCTATAGACAGCGCACGATCAAAGGCGAGCAGCGCATCCTCGTGACGTTGTAGCTTATGTAATAAGCTCCCTTTATTATACCATGCTGAGAGCAGCCCGCTATCATAGAGGAGTGCCTGGGTGTAGGATTCCAGGGCTTCTTCATACATATGCAGAGCCGCCAGCACGTTACCCCGATTATACCACGCCCCGGCTAGCTTTGGGTCAAGAGCCAGTGTCTGGTCATAGGCGCTGAGTGCCTCGGCGAAGCGGTGCAGATCGCGCAGATCATTGCCCTTATCAAACCAGAGCGTTGCGTTGTGCGGAGCGTACTGCAAGGCTTGCTCGTGAATGGAGAGCGCCTGTTCGGGCTGCCGCATGCGTCGCAGGATGTTACCTTTGATATCCAGGAAGGCGACATTTGTGCTATCCAGCTCTAGCGCGCGATGAATGGCAATCAGCGCCTCCTCGTAGCGGTGCAGGCTGTAGAGAGTATCGCTCATGGCCTGCCAGATGACGCTTTGACTCGGATCAAGCAGCAAGGCGCGATCAAAGGCCAGCAGTGCCTCTTCCAGGTGATTTGCTTCGGCCAGGGCCATGCCGCGCCCACTCCATGCATAGACGTAGTTGGGATCAAAAGCCAGAGCCTGGGCATAGCTGTCCATCTCTTCCTCGAAGCGGTGCAATTCGTGGAGCGCGCTGGCGCGGGCCGTCCAGAGGCCGGGATCGCGCGGCTGCAATTTCAATGCCTGCTCATACGCTTGCAGCGCTTCGCCAGGGCGTTGCAGGTGGAGAAGTGTAATGCCTTTGCCACGCCACGCTTCGATGGATGTCTTGTCCTGCAGAATAGCCTGTTCATAGGCGAAAAGTGCCGCCTCATAGTGTTGCTGCATATACGCCTGATGCCCCTCCGTGAGCCAATCGCGCTGCAACGGAGCAATGACTTCAGGAATGGGGGTCAAAGGCGTGCGCACTGATGCATCGGTACGCCGGGGGGGAACGGCAATCCGTATCTGAGTTGCCATATCCTCGTTGTCTCCATTGTCCTCCTGGAGCGCGCCAGGGGCTGTGGGCTGAATGAGCCTGTTGCCGACACGGACAACGACGCGGCGAGGCACGCTATGTGTGGTGGACGGCTCACCTTCATAGGCCGATTTCACCAGAAAAACGAATGTCCCGTCCTGACCGGCATCGATAACACGAATGCTACCAGGCTCCTGCAAATCTGCCGAGAGCGACATTGCCAGTTCAGCATCCTGCAAGAAGCCTTCGCGCTCCGCTTCGTCGCTCCCTTTGGGATGCAAGCCACGAACAGTGACCGGCGTGTTGGTATGACGATCAGTGGCCTGAAACGTCACCGTGTTTCTCTCTTTGCTGACCAGGGCCTGTATCTCGTAGCGGGCTTTCAGGAACGTACCTTTGAGTGGAATACCACAGTGGGCGCAAAAGCGCGTTCTATCTCTGTTTTGAAAACCACAGTCATCTCTATCTAAACATTGGACCATTGTCGCTTCAACCTCCCATTCCTACGCCGCAAAATCAATCAGTCTCACCGCTAGCGGTTCCTCTAATGTAGCGAAAAGCGACCTGCTTTGTCAATATATGAGGGGGATGAAACACAATTGGGGTAGGTCAAAATGGCAGAATCTCGCGTGAACCTGGCCCACAAGGGATACCAGGCTCACACGATGGCCTGATCATCTTTAGGGAGATTATGTTCGTCCGCTCGGTAGACGTACTCAGGCGGGTTGAGCAGATGATCCAGGCTCATCCACAGGCTACGGCTATGGCGGTAGAACAGTATCGGCAGGATGATCGGTAGTGGGCTACCCAGGATCATAATGGGAATAAAAGGAATATGTGGGTTGAGACCGGCTTCTATAGCAAAGGGTACCACCAGCCCCGTGACAATCAGCTCGCTAATGACGATGTTGATGGCCATAGAACTGGTGAAGTAGCCCTCTTCTCGCTCATAGATGAAGTGGCACACGGGGCAGGCTTCGTACATCTTAAAGAAGCCGCGAAAGAGCTTGCCCTTGCCACAGACAGGGCAGCGTAAGCGCAACCCTCTCCATAACAGTATCCATACATTGTTCATGCGTTTCTCTTTAATGCTCGTTTGTATTGGATGATGTTGATCACAGACCTTATTATATCATCTCACATCCATAAGATGGTACGGCAGAAGATGAGGATAGATTTTTGCAAAGAGGGCAGGATGGCGAGCGCAAGGTACGACTCTGCCCTATACAAGGGCCAGGAATGATGTCGTCATATAGGGTAGGGGCGTACCTTCCGCTCGTTTTGTAAAAGATGCTCAAAACGAAATAGCCTTTTTCAGCGCATTCTCTGTATTGATACTCAGGTTTAGTTGTTGTCCCTCTGCGTAAACAGTGATGCTCTGGGCGGTGCATAAATCTCCGCGCAGGATGGCTTCAGCCAGCATATCATCCAGGAGATGTTGCACGGTGCGGCGAAGGGCGCGTGCGCCGTTCAGGCTATCATAGCCACGTTCGACGAGCAACTGACGCGCTGAGGCATTGACGGTGAGCGTGATAGAACGCGCCTTCATGCGCTGCTGAGTCTGCTCAACCAGCAGATCGACAATGGCTCGGAGTTGCTCGCGTTCCAGTGGTTGGAAGATGACAATTTCGTCAATGCGATTGAGCAGTTCTGGCTTGAATGCGCTTTTGACGGCTTCCGTGAATATGGCGCGATAATGTTGCTGACTTTGTGTGTGATGCTGGTGATGATAAAAGGCCATCGGTTGCTGTTGAAGCGTGACGCTGCCGATGTTAGAGGTCAGAATGATGATGGTATGGCGAAAATCGACTATCTGCCCACGTGCATCGGTCAGGCTGCCATCCTCAAGAATTTGTAAGAGCAGGTCAAGCACCTGGGGATGGGCCTTTTCAATTTCATCAAAGAGAATGACACGATAGGGCTGGCGGCGCACGGCTTCAGTCAATTGTCCCCCCTGCTCATGACCGACATAGCCGGGGGGCGAACCGATCAGACGCGCGACGTGATGGAGTTCCATAAATTCCGACATGTCCAGTTGCAGTAGCGCGTGTTCGTCATGTAGCAGCGTAGCGGCAAGCGCACGAGCAAGTTCGCTTTTGCCAACGCCGCCTGGGCCGACGAAGAGAAAGGAACCGATGGGCCGACGTCGTTCGCGCACCGGGCTGTAGGCGCGGCGCACGGCTCTGGCAACTGCCTGGATTGCCTCATCCTGGCCGATAATACGCTGATGCAGTTGCTCTTCCAGGTGGAGCAGAAAATGCCTTTTCTCAGTGGTTGCATATGCTGATGCGACAGGAATGTCCGTGCGGGCTGTGACAACAGCAATAATGTCCTCGGCGTTTAGTATGGGCTGAGATTGTTGAGACTGTATGTGTGCTTGCCATTGTAACTTTTCCTGCTCAAGCTGGCGCATCAGTTGATGCTCCAGAGCGCGTTGGCGGGCCGCGTCTGGAAAATGATGCCGCGCGATGGCCTGCTCTTTTTGTCGGCGTGCAATGATCAGTTGTTCCTGGCTACTATAGATGTTTGCCGGATAGCTGCTATACTGTACACGCTTGCGTGCTGCCGCCTCATCGAGCAGATCGATAGCCTTATCTGGCAAGTAGCGTCCATTCACATGCTGCTCGGAGAGTTGTACCGCCGCGACTAGCGCCTCATCGCTGATGGTGACACGGTAGAAGCTGGCATAGCGCTCCCGTAGACCGTGCAGAATTGCCAATGTCTCCTGGGAAGATGGTTCGTGTACATAAATGGGTTGAAAACGTCGTTTGAGTGCGGGATCGGTTTCGATACTATTGCGGTAGTTATCGGGCGTTGTGGTGCCAATGCAACGAAAATCGCCACGTGCCAGCAGCGGTTTGAACAGGTTGGCCGCATCGATAGAACCGGCGGCCACGCCGGTGCCGGTCAGCAGGTGAAGTTCATCCAGTACAACGATTACGTCTTTTGCTGTTGTGATTTCGTGCAAGATGCGTTGCAGCCGTTCCTCAAATTCGCCACGAAAGCGCGTGCCGGTAGTGAGCATGGCGATGTCCAGAGCCACGACGCGAGCGTGCTGGAGTGGCTCTGGCACATCGCCCTCGATAATGCGTTGTGCCAGTCCCTCCACAAGCGCTGTTTTGCCGACGCCTGCCGGACCGAGTAGCGCCGGATTGTTTTTAGTGCGCCGTGAAAGCACCTGCATGATCTGTTCCAGTTCGGCTTCGCGCCCGATGCACGGGTCGAGCAATCCATGCAGGGCCATCATCGTCAGGTCGCGGCTACAGGTATTCAGCGTTGGTGTAACCCCGTAACGGCTCTGATAGTGGGCAGTGAGTATGAGGTGCGAACGGTCGCTGCGCTTTAATTGCGCGATCTGTTCGCGGATAGCGATCAACGTCAGGCCAAAGCTTTCAATGACGCTCAGAGAGAGACTGTGGTGCGCGGTCAGGATACCGAACAGCAGGTGTTCGGCATCGGTGAAGTCAAGTTGCTCGGCTAACGCCTCCTTCTCGGCGCGCTCCAGCGCGGCACGCGCCGCCGCGTTCAAGATGGGATCGCTCGCTACATCGATAATACCTGAGCCAAGCACAAATTCGACGGCTTGAAAGAGTTGATCGATATTCACGTGCAATGCCATAAACAGGGATTCAATGAGAGGATCGTGTAATTTGAGCAGGCCCAGGAAAAGATGTTCGGGGCCGACATGTTTGTGGCGGAGTCGCCGCGCTTCCTGGCGGGCATAGGTCAGGGCTTGCCGTGCCTCATGAGTATAGCGGGTCAAGCGACGCATCACATAAGTCTCCTTCAGGCTCCTTCAGGCTCCTTACTGGAAGTAAGCAGTCTGCTGGTTTTGCGCTTCCTTCGAGCGTTGCCTGGCTCACAGGTACCTCATTTCCCTTCTATACCACATGTATCGGGTTGGCACAGTAATCGTAAAGGGAGAGCGGGGGCGAGAGGACTCATGGCCCCCGTAATGAGGCGGAAAGTCCCTCAATGGATAATGCTGTCGGCGGCTGTTTCTAACAGCAGGGCCGCTCCTACCAGGGGTGCATTCTCGCCCAGCGTGGCTTGCCAGAGGTGCAGGTGGGCACCGCGTAGGAGTATATCCACTTTTTGTTGCAAGAGCGATAATAGAAAAGGCCGGTTGAGCAGGATAGCCCCGCTGAGTGCAATGGCTTCGACGCGCGTCAATTGCGTGAGGTTCACCAGACCAAGAGCAAGTTTGTCGCTGAAGGTTTCCCAGAAATCTGGCTCTGTAATACCGGCGACCGGGCGGCCCAAGCGGAGTTCTAATTGTCGCCCGCCGGTGAAGGTTTCCAGACAACCGATCTGACCGCAGAGGCACGGTAACGTGTTGCCATCGAGTATTTGATGGCCGATTTCGATAGAGACGGTCAGCGTGGTCGGGCCGGTGCGTAACTGGAAGGCCGCGCCAGTTCCTGTTGAAAGCGTCAGGTAGGCGCAGCGATCAACCATGCTGATCTGGCCAAACTTTTTCTCGCCCAGCAGGCCGCACACTGTATCATGGGCCAGTTGCACAGGGCACCGAAAAGCCCGTTCCAGGTCATCAGCGAGCGGCTGACCGACGTAAGAAGGGAGATTAGGTGCGACCAGTACGGAGCGTCCATCTTTTGCCAGCCGTCCACCGACGGAGACGCCTACACCTGTCAGCGTGGCTTGTGTCTGTTTGGCCAGCGTCGTCAATAGCATATCCAGTTGTTGCGGATAGTCTTGCTGCGTAGGAAAGCGGGCCAGCAGCGTGAATTGTGGCTCTGCCAGAGTAGAAAAGAGGGCCACGCGGGTGTTGGTACCACCGATATCGATGCCCAGATAGGGAGCGGTAGAATTTTTTGTGATCGGCATAAAAACGCCTCCTTGTTTATCTGAGAGTGAGCGTTGTATGTTTTAACATAAGACGGTTGGAGCCGATAAAACAAGGGTAGCGTTGCTACAGAAAGGCGGAGAAAGAATGGCACAGGAGAACTATGGCACACTGGCGCTGGTGGGGTCAGGCGAGTACCTGCCCAAAATCGAGCCGGTTGACGCGCAACTATTGCAGCGGCTGCACGAACCGCCGCGCGTGGTGGTGTTGCCTACCGCTGCCGCGACTGAGGGGCAGCACGTCATTCAACGTTGGGCCGAGATGGGCGTGGCCCATTTTCAACGCCTGGGTGTGCCCGTTGAGCCGGTGATGCTGCTGACACGAGCGGATGCCGACCGTGAGGAGATCGTTGCGCAGGTGGCACGGGCCAATTTTATTTATTTTTCAGGTGGTAAACCACGTTACTTGCTGGAAGCGCTGCAAGGGAGCCGCACGTGGGAAGCGATCAAGCGGGTGCTGGCCAATGGTGGTGTGGTGGCCGGTTGCTCGGCGGGCGCGATGGTGATGGGGCAGGCGTTCTTCGATTTTCCGCAAATCTGGCGCATGCGGCCCGCGCTAGATGTGGTACACAATCTCGCCATTATTCCCCACTTTGATGAGATGCCAGCTTTCTTTGCTGATAATGCTATTCGCGCGGCAGGCAAGCTGATCGTCGCCGGTATCGAAGGTAGCACAGCCCTTATCGGTTCATCTAATGGCTGGACGGTTATCGGCAGTGGTGGCGTGACAATCTTTGCGAATAAGAGCAAGACGCGCTATACGCAAGGACAGACCGTGCCACTGGAACCGTTAGGGAAATAGTGAGTTGTTGCGCCGTGAGCAGCCTGATACCCGTGTGGGCCTCATGATCCGGGTGGCCTTGTATGCCCTCCTGTGCTGTGGTACTATCTGTATGGCCTGCTGAGGTGTGTCAAACAGCATGTGTTCAGCAGTTAAGGATACCTTTCATGTTTTACTCAACGGAGATTACCAATTCCTATGGATCAACACGCAGCGAAAAATGGTGCGCCTGTGCAGCGCACACCGGGCGTCTACGGTTTAGAGGAGATTGCCGCGAACAAGCTAGAAATCTGGCCGAACCCGGCCCAACAGCGCGATTATGTCATACATCTGGAGATACCGGAGTTCACCTG
>DAOTVZ010000127.1:0-5452 GCA_034436045.1 Ktedonobacteraceae bacterium
CATTTCATGCTTGGCACTATTCTCAAGCCAGATCGGTAGATAAACAATAATCCGGTATGGTACAATACAGCGCAGGTTGATACAAGGAGAAATTTAGGAACGAGCGAGAATATAAGGGGGCGTTGTGTGCGACCAGCTTCGCCTTTGAGAAATGTGCCCTTTCAGCGTTTATCTGAGTACACAGAACATCCCTTTTGAGGAGGAAAGGTGCTAACGCGCAGCAAATTATACATGTAGTGATACCTCTTGTGGGTATCAGGCGTTGGCCCCGGAGAGTGCTTATGGAGACGAAACGTTGCCCCTATTGTCACAAACTACTGCGCGCCGAAGCCTCAAGTTGTAGCCGCTGTGGACATCTCTTTCTGGTTTCAAAGCCCAGACGCAATACGGTTGAGTTGACACCGACAATGCCTTCGTTGCCGCCAGCCTCTCCGCACCGCGCCGGTCACTATTCGGGTCTGCACCCGGAGGATCAACCCTACCAGTCCAGCATGATCGCTGTTCAGCATCCCATGCAACCTCCAGACACGCCGGAGCCGGAGGCCACAATAGAAGAGGTTCATCCCGGCATCATTGCTGAGCCGCAGCAGCTTATCTTGCCAGAAGTGCCACCGGCCATGGCCCGACGCACATTGCGCCGGACGGCACCCTTATCTGACCCCCCGCAAGTGCGGCCCCCTCTTCCGCCACAGCCGCAGCGGGATAACGGCTTCCGCTTGCCGAAACGCATCGTGCCTATCCTGCTCGTCCTTTCTTGTATCTTCTTCCTGCTGGCCAGCAGCATTCTGGCCTTTATTGTGCTGAAACGCCAGCCGCAGGTGGCGACGGTAACACTTCAGGCCAGCCCGGCTACTCTGCGCGTCGGCGACAACTTCTCGCTCACCGGTCGCAACTTTGGGGCCGACAATACCATCAGGTTCACCTATGACAAAGGGCAAGCGGTGCTGGATGAGAGCGGGCATCCCTTGAGCGCGCATAGCGATGCAAATGGGACCTTTGTGGTCTACGTCACGGTGCCGCAGACGTGGAGCGTGGGCAGCCATACCATTCACGCTCTTACCCAGGATATGAGCGTCTCGACCGGTATCACAGTGCAAGCCCCCCCGCCCGCACCGCCGCAGCTACAACTTTCAACAGCACACATTGACCTGGGCGCGGAGCAGTATCAAAGCACGGTGACGCTGCAAAATAAAGGTGGGGGCCAGATCGTCTGGCAGGCGCAGAGCGACTCATCCTGGTTGACGGCAACACCGTTAAAAGGAACGTTCAATGGTCAGCAACAGGTGACAGTCAGTGTAAACCATAGCGGCCTGAATCCGCAGTCCTACACCGGCCACCTGACCTTCACTACTCAAAACAAAGCCGGTAGCACGGAGCTAACTGTGACCATGCAAATTAATCCGTCGCCTGCATCATTGAACATCTCGACTTCGGCCCTGTCGTTCTCGACGGTGCAGGGTCAGACTCCCGCCGACCAATCGATCACCCTGTACAATAGTGGTGGCATGGCGCTAAATTGGAGCAGTTCGGTTGTCACTGGTGACGGCAATGCATGGCTCGTTCTCACACCTCACTCCGATCAGCTTCCTCCTGGACAGAGGGAAGTGGTGCTGGTTTCTATCCTGTCGCAGCAACTGACCGCCGGACAGTATAGAGGTACAGTAACCATCACCGGCGGCGGCTCGACAGCACAGGTCTTGATCTCATTGACGGTGCTGGCCCCGGCTAATCTGGTGATTAATCCGACTAAATTCACTTCCAGCGTCGTTGCCGGTCAGAATGTATCCAACGGCACTTTAACACTGCAAAACAGCGGTGGTGTGTCTCTAAACTGGACGGCCAGTAGTAACCAGCAATGGCTCAGCACGACACCCGCCAGTGGCACACTGGGGCCGCTGGCACAGGCCACCGTGAACATTGTCTTTGCCACTGCCACACTCAAAGTTGGCAGCTATCAGGGCACCTTGACGATCAGCGATGGGACACAGAGCGAACAGATTGCTGTAACGCTGACCGTGACGCCGCCGCCCGCGCCGGTTATCAGCATCCCCACAACGCCACTAACCTTCAGTACATATGTCGGCAGCAATCCGCAGGCGCAAACTGTGACTCTAACCAACACTGGCAATGCTCCCTTACCCTGGGTGGCAAACGAGAGCGGCAACGGCGCAAACTTCGCACCGGTATCGCCCACCAGTGGCACGCTCGCCGCTGGTGCCAGCGTGACCCTGACGGTGACGCCGAATGTGGCAAGTAGCCCGGCAGGCACGCTCACCACGACCATCACCATCGCCGATAGCAACGCGGGAACAGCCGTTGCCAGCCAGCAAGTGCCAGTCACCATCACTATTCTGGATCAGGCCAATATTACCGTGACCCCTAGTCAGATTGCGCTGTCCAATACCGCCAGTACGCCCGATAGCTCGACGATCTTGCAGATCACCAATAGCGGCACGCAAACGCTCAACTGGGTGGCGACACCGCAAGCCTCGGCCCCCTGGCTCTCCGTCGATGTGTCCAGCGGCTCACTGGCCCCCGGTGCCAGCGCCATTATCAACGTTCACGCCAATAGTTCACAGTTGACCGCCGGTACCTATACCGCAACGCTTGTGATTAGCGATAGCGACCCGAACACACCTGTGGCTCCGCAAACCATTCAGGTAACACTCACGGTGCAATAGATTCTACGTTGACGCTCTCTGGTGTCTATGCTATATTCTGACCAGGAAAAAGCATGAGGCGGATTCTCGTCAACATGTTCCTGGTGGACTTCTCAGCTACTATTTTTGGAGGATATATTCGTGCCAACAATCACTTTTGTGCGTGAAAATGTACGTGTGGATGTGCCGGAGGGTGATAGTATCCGCTATCCGGCACTAGAGAATGATGTGCCGGTCTATTGCGGCATCTTCAAGTTCTTTAACTGTCACGGCAATGGCCTGTGCGGCACCGACCGTGTGGCTGTCTCGCCGCCGTCAAATACCAATTCCCTGACTTTCATGGAGAAATTCTGGCTGCGCAACGATTTGAAAAAGAACCCGAATTTGCGTCTCTCATGTCAGGTCAAAGTCTACGGCGACGTAACTGTCGATACGCAGTGTAACTAAATAATTCCGTAGGGACACAATTCATCGTGCCCCTACGGAATAGCCTCTAATCCTCTAATCATTGATATACACCGGTTCCCCTTTTACATCACGCCGATAGAGAACGCCGCTGCTGGCAAGGTGTTCCAGCGCCAGCGCGGCTGCTGCGACCTCGCGTCGTCCCGGTTCCTGCACACCTGGAGGAATGAACTGCTGAGCTACGTGCTGCGGTGAAAAAACGGTGAGCGCGGCGGGATGTTCTTGCAAGTAGTTTTTGATGGCACGTTCATACCACTCGGTCAGTTGGGCGGGGCGGGTAAGGCGAGGGGCGGGAGGAAGGGTGACAATCATCACGGGGCAGGGAGCCATTGCGAGAAGGTCACGCGACGTGCTACCGAACAGGAGACGCCGCAGTTTCTCGTGCCAGGCATTGCCTCGACTGCCGACCACCACTAAATCGGCGTTGAATTCGCGCGCGGCCTTCACCATCTCTTCTGCCGGTACGCCCAGACGAATCACCCGTTGTATCCGTTCAGGCTCGACGCCTTGCAGTTCCAGTAGCATACAGGCCTTGCTCAGTAGCTCCTCTGCTTGCTGGCGTTGCTCCGGCGTTATGGCGAGGGGTAGCATATGTCCTACATACAATCCAGAGTTTGTTGCCATCGTTTGTAGTATGGGAACGACGGTTATGACGATCAGCAAACACGGCGTTCCACTCTGCGCGAAGAGCGCGCCTGCCGCGCGCAGCGCCTGTTGTGTCATGGGAGCGAAGTCGGCATCGACACCTAGCAAGATATGCTTGTCCATACGCCTCACAGACTTTCTGTGTTTCTCTTCACACCGCGCTGGTTAACTAGAGCATTGTACGACGCAAGCGGATGGGCTATCTTTTGAATCGGTACCGATAAATAGTATACCTGTTTTCTACAGAAGAGGCAAGCGAAAGGCAGGCAAAACCGATGGATACTATGATAGATAGAGCCGATCTATCGCCCCGTGCCATGCCCCTGGCAACCCTGGCAGACCACTGCGCACAGGAAATGCATAAATATCGCCGCCGCGAGGCAAACGACGACCGCTACAGCCTGGAGATTTTTCGACGCGCTGCTCTTGAGCACGACCGCGAAGCCTGGGAGATACTCTACCACCAGTTCTACGAAAGCGTCCGCCTCTGGTTCCGTCGCCATCCTTACCGTGTTGTCGCGTTGCGCTATGAGACGGAAAACAACTACATCGACGACACCTTCAAACGTTTCTGGCAGTGGTCTAGCAAACAACATGGGCCTGAATTTACTTCCCTGGCCGCCGCATTCAAAGCCCTGCACCTCTGCCTGAATAGCACCATTATGGACACGTTGCGCACCTATGCCCGCGCTAGAGAGGAGGCGTTACCCGATTTTACGCAAGGAGAGGATAGCCCGCTCCAGGCCGAGGACTCGTATCATCAAGATGACTGGTGGTGCGTGGTCGAAGCTATCCTCACTCACCCGCGCGAACGGCGTGTCATCTACCTGCTCTATCATTGCGGCCTCAAACCACGTGAGATTATACAGCACTGTCCTGGGGAATTCGCCAGCGAACAAGAAATTTATCGCCTGACGCGCAATGCCCTGGACCGCCTGCGCCGCAATGGCGATAAATTGCGCTGGCGTCTGGGCCACGCCCTCTGAGCAACCACTGGTAAATTGACTGAGAACGTCCTGGGAGAAAAGAGTTGGCCTAAAAATCGCATGTGTTGGCGTTTATATGGCAATACCGGGAAACAGCGCCGTATAATACGTCTATCCTGTTGATAGCTACTCTCACCGCATCTACCGCTGTGGGGAGAGTACATAATGCACGTGATAAAAGAGGACTGTAGCCCATGAGTAATCATTCACATAGCAGTGCGCTCAGCCACGAGGCCCTGACGCGACTCTTGCTTAACGGAGAACCTCTCTCTCCCGCCGAGCAGCATCATCTGGCGCACTGCGCGTCCTGTCAGCAACAACTCAGCGACTATCGACGTCTTCACCAGATATTGCGAGCATATCTGTATCGTACCCAATGCCCCGATGTGGAACAGTTGGGCCTCTACAGCGCCGATATGCTGCCCCAGGAACAGCGTCAACAGATTGCGCAACACATCGAGCAGTGTCCTCGCTGCGCCCGCGAAAGCGCTGTTATTTGCCAGTTTCTCACCAACAGTGACCTGCCGTCAGCATCTGATTTATTTTATACAAGCGAGAACTTCATGCTCAGGTAAGGAAAATAGTGCGGAACTGCTGTAGAATAGCTGCCCGTTGCGAGAGTATTTGGTTGATATTGACTGCCACCAGTGGCCTGGTCGCTGTGGCTGTCGTGGTTAGAGCCGTCGCGGTTGGCGT
>DAOTVZ010000128.1:0-17673 GCA_034436045.1 Ktedonobacteraceae bacterium
TCCAGGCTTGCCTACCCTCTCTGTGTTACCCGGTGTGCATCGTGTGCGACCTTCATCGATGACAATTCCCTGGCTGGAGACGAGCCTGCTGTTGCCTGGCTTCTGCTTCTTGTTTACAGGCTACCTGCTGGCTGTACGCTATCTGCCACGCTATTTGTCGCAACGTGGCATCATCCTTTCAACTCTACTGCTCGGCCTGCTCTATATACTGATTCCGGTCGCAACCTCACAAGACCTGTTTTCATATATTGCTTATGCGCGCATGCTGTTTGTTTATCATTTTAATCCTCTGGTCCTACCGCCAACAGCTATTCCACACGATATCATCTACCGATATATTTACTGGGTGCATCAGCCTTCCATCTATGGCCCCGTCTGGGTCTGGCTCTGCGGCATCTTGCTGGAAATAACACTCCACATGGGTTTTACCCACGTGGCCTCTATGGTACTGATGCTGCGCCTGTTCTCGCTGGCAATGCATCTCGGCTCGGTTCAGTTGATCTGGTCGATAAGTGGTTATATGCAGAGAACGACACCGTATAGTGCCAGCTCGCAACAGCAGCGCATACGAGCCACGCTGGCCTTTGCCTGGAATCCTTTTTTGCTGTTTGAGGCGGCTGTCAATGCCCACGTGGACATCACCATGCTGTTCTTTGTCCTGCTGTCAGTCTGGTTGCTGCTACCCCATATGCGCTATCCTATCCTTTCTACAGCATTGTCCGCTTTTATGCTGGCACTGGCAAGCAGCATTAAGATCACTCTAATATTCTTTATACCTGGTCTTTTGCTCTTTCTCTTTTTGCGCTATATGCAACGCTGGACACACATCAGCCTGGCATTGCTGGCCTACGGGGGCACACTGCTACTGCTCTACGTGCCTTTCTGGGACGGTGGCAAAATCCTGGATGTACTCTCCATCAATCCAGGAGCCTTCCACGACATCAATTCACCCTACGCGGTGTTTGTTTATCTTACCGCCGCGCTGACGGGAAGCAGCGTACTACCTCAAGCGGTCAGCGCCGCCTCACCCATTGAGCATATAGCGCATAGTGTGAGTATGGCGCTCCTGGGGCTGGGCTATCTTGCTCTGCTGTTCCTGGCCCTTAAGACATGGCAACGCCAGATACTGTTTTCGGTGCTGCTACGCTGGATGGCCCTGGTCTGGTTGTTCTATTGCGCGCTGGGTAGTCCCTGGTTCTGGCCCTGGTACATCGTGACCTTCCTGGGCCTGTACGCGCTAATTGAGGCCGGTTCCGTTGAACATGGCCCTCTGGCACGCCTGTTCCGCCTGCCGCTGACGGTACGGCTCCTTTCATTTAGCTCCCTCTGTGTGTATTGCTTTGTGTCGTTTGCACCCGCTATGAACTTTGTTGCCGGACTGAAACATTTCACGTGGGGCGACCTGGCAGGTGCATGGCTCTGGTTGGTACCCTTGCTGGGGCTACGCCCGTCCGCTCTCCCGCGTCTGCGTCGAGCGCGGCAAGGCACCGGGTATCCGAAAGAGGATGCTCCTACTATGATAACGGGTAAGAACAACATCATATCACAGTAGCGGCATCCCCTCGCGGATGCTTTGCTTCCGTCCCATGAGTATCAGACTTTGCACCTGCTCTGTGATGGGTCAAAAGTACTATTCTCATCAGTTGAGATGGTTCTATTCATCAAGACATGATATATTCACTATCATCAATATATAGAAAATAGTAGAGTCATGAATATATTAATGATTAAATTAAGATGAAAAGGAGCCATAGTCATTATGCCTTTCCCGTCCAAGCTCCTGAAACGTATACAAGGGTTGTCGTTATGGATGCGTTTACTCTCGCTGGCACTGGCAATACTGGTGGCAGGCGTGGGTATTGGCACAACAGCGTATCTGCTGGATAAACATTTCGTGAAGACATCACCAAAGGGGAGTGTCGTAACGGTGCCGCGCCAGGTGGCCGACCCGACACCTGGGCCAACACCAACGCCAACGATTGAGCCGGTTTCGCCATATATTTTCGGCACCAATATGAGCCTGTTTGACATACACGATCAGGTATTGAATTCGGCAGAGACGCGCGCGCTTTTGCAGCAGATGCATATGACGATGATGAGGATGCCGGTGCGCGAGAACCTGAGTACGGCGACAGAGGTACAGGCGGCCCAGGTCATTAAGAGTCTTGGCGAGGTACCGCTGCTGGTGCTGCCGGG
Organism: Ktedonobacteraceae bacterium; assembly: GCA_034436045.1. Lineage (GTDB taxonomy): Bacteria > Chloroflexota > Ktedonobacteria > Ktedonobacterales > Ktedonobacteraceae > H111-94. Next base: position 2,197 of record DAOTVZ010000128.1, read on the forward strand.
ATCACGTTTCGCCAACGCGCTAAGCTTCGATACAAACATCATCCAGGCCATGAACCAGGTCTTTGGCAATAGTCCCGTCTACTACGAATTTGGCAACGAGGATGACCTGCATGGTATGCCGGTCTCCGGCTATACCTCTGCCTGGAATACTATCGTGCCGCAGTTGAAAAAAGTGGCATTGAATGGTAAATTTATTGGCCCGGTGAACTACCAGTATAATCACGACTATCTCAACTACTTCTTACAGCACGCGCAGCCGCTGCCTGATGCCATTAGCTGGCACGAATATACCTGCGACGCAGCAGATGCGGCCAGTGTTTGTATAGCTCATATTGCTAACTGGACGACGCATATTGCTGATGCACGCGCTATCATGCAGGCTACAGTCAAAACGCTACTGCCCATTATGATTACCGAGTGGAATTACGCGCCCGACGCCTATGCCAATGACGGCAAAAATAACGATCCGAACTTCCTTAAAACCTGGACAACGCAGGCACTACAGACACTGGCAGCGAATCGCGTATTTGCATCCATGCAATATTCATGTACCAACACAGCGATCCCCTTGATCACACCGGGCAATCAGATGACCATGCAAGGAGAAATCTTCCAGGCGCAGTATACGCAGATGATTGTACAACACCAGCAGCCCGCGCCGGTCACCGGCGTTGCGTCGCTCACGCCAACGGCAACGGCGGCTGTCACCTTCAATGGCCCGCTGGCCTTCTCATTCGAGGATGGCGGATTGGATGGTTGGACGGAGAATGGGCAAGGCATCACCAACCTGCAAAACAGCACCGATGTGGCGCTGAACGGCTCGCACTCATTGATGGTGACGCTGAGCAACATCAGTGGCAGTGATTTCCCTTATATCGCGGTAAACACGGATACGTTACTATCACCGCCGCAACCCGGTCAGACGATCAGCGCTTATGTATACATGCCCAGCAACTCGGTGAGCCTGACAGCAAAACTGTTCGTCGTAGATCAGCAGTATCATTGGGCTTCTGACACACTTGTGACCTTGCAGGCGGGCGTCTGGACGCATCTGACCTGCGTGGTGCCGCCGAATGTGACTCCGCGTCAACTGGGCATCCAGTTCAACAATAGTACCGGCAGTGGCATCAGTACGAGCGTCTATGTCGATGCCATCGGATGGCAATAGGGGCGGTTTACCCCGTCTCTACGCCGACCTGTTTTGTTCCCCAGTATCGCCCATCCTTGCGGATTCTCCGATGAAGCGGCGTACTGCGTCGAGCAGGTCGCGCATGTGAAAAGGCTTGACGATGATCTGATCGACCCCCAGACTGCTAGCATTCTGTTTACCAGCGCGGGCAGTGATGACGATGACGGCGGGCAAGGGATAAGGAGCCGTCCAACGCTCGCGTAGACGGGTGAGAAAGGTGCTACCATCCATGCCGGGCATTGCCAGGTCCAGTAAAATAGCGGCGGGATAGCGGCCCTCGCGGGCAGCATTGCTGATCCAGTCCAGCGCCTCCTGGCCCTCAGCAGCTTCCGCCGACTCAAACCCGTCCAGTTCTAAGGCCCAGGAGACCATATCGCGGATAGCCGGGTTGTCATCAACGATCAGCACTATCGATTGCTGCATATGCTGCTCATATGGTATCTGCGTCATGCCCATGCTTTCTTATAATCTTTCGTCCTATAGGGGCGGGATTTATCCCGTCCCTACAGGCTGTACAAGAAATTCTGAATTACGCCGGTGAACACTTCTGGTTGCTCAAGATTAGAAAGATGACCCGCGTGCGGGATGACGGCGAATTGTGCGCTGGCGATCTGGGCTGCGTAGGCCCGGCTCTGCGTCGGCGGCGTGATGATGTCGTGTTCGCCCACGATAACCAGGGCCGGACAGTGGATGGTCGCTAGCAGGTCGGTAGAGTCGGGGCGCAGGGCCATACCGCGTGAGGCTGCTGCGATGCCTTGTGGAAGCGCGGTATGAATCATGTGCCTCACCTGCAACTCAACCTCTGGCCGATTCTGACGAGTAAGGGGTGCGAGCAGGCGGGGAATTTGCTGGTCGGCAATAACATCTGTACCTTGCGACAGCACAAGCTGAGCGAGTTGCTCACGGTTCGCCTTCACCTCAGCGCTATCGGCCTCTGGCTTCGTATCGCACAGGATCAGCGCCCGAACGCGCTGCGGATACTTGCGTAGAAAGGCGAAGGTCGCATAGCCCCCCATCGACAGGCCACAGAGGACGGCCTGCTGCATACCGAGATGATCCATCAACCCGGCGACATCATCGGCAAAGTCCTCCATCGTCGAGACCTCTGCCCTGATATCGCTGCCTCCAAAACCGCGCCAGTCCAGCGCCACCAGGCGAAAACGCTGCTCGCCGAGCAGCGTTCGCACCTGGTAATCCCACATGTTGCGATTGAGCGGGAAGGCATGCAGGAAGATGAGGGGTTGCCCCATGCCGTGATCATCATAGGCCAGTTCCAGGTCATGAATACGTGCTTTCACCCTCTCCAGCCCTTTCTATGCCTGCGTGGCTCTGGTAGCGCCATCGGCCTGTTCGTGGGCGTGATAGGAGCTACGCACAAACGGCCCCGACTCCACGTGTTTGAAGCCCATCTTCTGGCCCTCAGCCTTCAGCGCTGCAAACTCTTCCAGCGGCACATAGCGCTGAATGGGCAGGTGCTGGAAAGACGGACGCAGATACTGGCCAATCGTGAGAATATCGACATCATGCGCGCGCAGGTCGTGCATGACCTCAATGATCTCGTCCCAGGTTTCGCCCAGGCCGAGCATGAAGCCCGATTTAGTAGGAGCAGCCGGATACATCTCTTTAGCCCACTTGAGAACTTGCAGCGAGCGCTGATAGATGGCCTGCGGACGCACGCGCTTATAGAGCCGGGGGACGGTCTCCACATTATGGTTGTAGACATCCGGCTTCGCGTCCATCACGACTTTGAGGGCCTCGTAGACACCCTTAAAATCGGGCGTAAGCACCTCCACTTTACAGTCGGGATTAAGGCGGCGGATCCAGCGGATGGTGGCGGCAAAGACCGCAGCACCGCCATCCTTGAGTTCATCACGATTGACCGAGGTGACGACGGCGTGCCGCAGGCCCATCTCGCGCACCGCTTCCGCCACCCGCTTCGGCTCCTCCCAATCGAGTCCGCCAGGACGCCCGGTGGCGACGGCGCAGAAGCCACAACTCCGCGTGCAGACACTGCCCAGGATCATAAAGGTCGCGGTCTTATGTCCCCAACATTCGCCAATATTGGGGCAGCGCGCCTCCTCACAGACAGTATGTAGCGACTGAGTACGCATAAGATTTTTGAGGGCGCGATAATTTTCGCCCTGTGGCGCGCGTACTTTGAGCCACTCTGGCCGACGTTCTGGGATAATAGTCGCCATTGCTTGTTTCCTTTTGTAATATGCTACGTCTTCCCTCGTAGGGGCGTGATTCATCACGCCCTGGCAATGGTTCCAGGCTCTGGTAGGGCCTCATGAATGACGCCCCTACGACCTCTTCCATGACCGATGCCGGATGTGCCATTCCTTCTTCACGCCCTGGCAATGGTTCCAGGCCCTGGACGCCCTGGGAATGGTTCCAGGCCCTGGTAGGGCGTCATGAATGACGCCCCTACGCATCCGTGACCGATACCGGATGTGCCATTCCTTCTTCATGCCCTGGGAATGGTTCCAGGCTCTGGCAGGGCCTCATGAATGACGCCCCTACACATCCATGACCGATACCAGGTGTAAAAATCCTTCATCACGCCCCTACGAGCAAACAAATTTTAATACACGTCTATCTCTCGCCCGTAGCTCTGCAATTTGGTGCGAACGACCTGCAAGAAGCCAGCGGCTCCCGCCCCGTCCAGGATACGGTGATCGAAGGAGAGACAGAGGTACATCATGTACCTGATGGCAATGGCGTCATCCTCCGTCACAACGGGCCGCTTGACCACAGCGTCCATGCTCAAGATGCCAGCATGGGGCTGATTAATAATGGGTACCGATATAATTGTACCAAAGACACCCGGATTGTTCACAACAAACGTGCTACCCTGCATATCCTGCACGGTCAGCTTGTTGCTGCGGGCACGCTGCGCTAACTGACTGACCTGCCTGGCCAGACCGGCCAGCGTGTACTGATCGGCATCGTAGACAGTTGGCACAAGCAGACCGGCATCGGTGGCGACGGCAATGCCCAGGTTGATGCGCTTCTTGACAATGATCTTATTATCCTCCGTCCACGAGGAATTCATCAAGGGGAACTTGCGAATCCCCTCGCACACAGCCTTCATAACAAAAGGCACGTAACTGATGCCATAACCCTCTCGCCGCTTGAACTCTTCCTTATTGCGCTCCAGCCATTTGGCAATGTTGGTCATATCGACCTCGACTACAGTGGTGGCATGCGGCGAGGTGCGTTTGCTGCGCACCATATGCTCGGCAATAGCCAGACGCATACGGCTGGGAATGATGACCTCCTCGTCGGCTCCCACTTCAACTGGCTCGCTGGTAGTGATCGGTTGCATAGAAGGCATCGATGCAACAACAGAGGGTTGTGGCCTGGCTTGAGCAGATTGAGCCGGTGCGGCAGTCGGCGCGCTGGTGCGCTGTTCCAGATAGGCCATGATATCCTCTTTGCGCACACGCCCACCGATGCCAGTACCGCTAATCTGGTTGAGGTCGATATTATGCTCACGGGCCAGGCGACGGGCCAGGGGTGAAATGCGCTGACGTTCCTCTTCACCCGCTTCATGGATACGACGGGCATTGTGCCCATCTGGATGGCCCTGCGCGACAATATGCTCAGTGCCGGAACTATTCTGCATGGCAGAGGCGGTGTTACTGGTCGCTGTGGCAGATACGGGCGTGCTGGTGACTGGTTGAGGCTGAGGCGCGCCGACATCTGCGCTCTCCTCGATCACGGCGATATCGGTACCCACCGGCACCGTCTCATCAGCTTTGACCAGGATTTTGACGAGGCGACCCGCCACCGGTGAGGGCAATTCCGCGTTGATCTTATCGGTAATAATTTCGGCTAATGACTCGTCTCGCTCGACGTAATCGCCCTCCTGTTTGAGCCACGAGCCAATCGTGCCCTCGGCAACCGACTCACCCAGGCGCGGCATTTTTACTGCTGTTGACATATATTTATGTACCTCTTCGTACTCTACCACCGTAGGAACGTGATTGATCACGCCCTGATTGACCACATTCCACCTGTAACCTCCGTCATGAATGTGAGTTAGCATGACGATGGACGGCGCTGCCCCACGTCTGCGACACATGCCACTGGTTCGGACGCGATCAATCACGTTCCTACGGGAATAATAATTCAATACGCTTAGTAAGCCGCGAGCCGACGGGCTGCAGCGAGAATTTTTTCGGTATTAGGTAGGTATGCAGCCTCCAGGGCGGGCGCGTAGGGGAACGGCGCATCAGGAGCCGCGACGCGCGTAATCGGCCCATCCAGGTACTCAAACAGGTCTTCGGCCAGAATCGCAGCCAGTTCTGCGCCAATGCCGCCGGTCAATGTATCCTCGTGAACGATCAGCACCTTATTGGTATGTTTGACAGACTCGGTGATGACTTCGCGATCCAGCGGCGTGAGGCTGCGCAGGTCTACAATCTCAGCCTCCAGGTCATCCTCTTCCTCTAAGATTTGCGCGGCCTTGAGGCATTGATAGACCATCGCGCCGTAGGTGAGCATGGTCATATCCTCGCCCTGGCGGCGCACGATAGCCTTGCCCAGAGGCACAACGAAATCTTCCTCCGGTAGCTCCTCGCGCAGTTCCGGCATACGGTAGAGCAGTTTGTGTTCCAGATAGAGAACAGGATTATTATCGCGGATGGCCGCTTTAAGCATACCTTTGGCGTCGTAAGCGGTGGAAGGTGCGACGACTTTGATGCCAGGGGTATGGAAGAACCAGGCTTCGGGGCTGCTGGAATGGAACGGGCCACCCTTCGTGCCACCGCCCGCCGGGCCACGAATCACGATAGGAACGGGCATGCCGACACGCCAGTACATCTTGCTGGCCATGTTGATAATCTGGTCAAAACCGCAGGTGATGAAGTCGATGTATTGCATCTCGGCTATCGGGCGCATGCCCATGAGGGCCGCACCAACGGCTGAGCCGATGATAGCGGCCTCGGCCATCGGCGTATCGATCACGCGCTCCGGGCCAAACTCCTCCAGAAAGCCTGCGCTGATCTTGAAAGCGCCGCCGTAGGTGCCGACATCTTCACCGAGCAGGAAGACGGATTCGTCGCGGCGCATCTCCTCGCGGATAGCCTGGCTGATCGCCTCCAGGTAAGTAACTTTTTTCTCGCTCATCGTTTCCCCACGACCTCCTTTACCGGTTGCACAGTGCTGAACGGCCTGCCTGTTCGGGTGTCCAGTGCGTTCACATAACGTGGGTTCTGTGCCTGGCCCTCACCGATAATGGCGATGGGGCCATCGGGCGCGAAGATATAATCTGCCACAGTGGCCGGGTCGGGTGGGGGACTCTGCTCCGCGTAGCTCACCGCATCGTCAACGGTGGCTTTGATCTCGGCCTCGATCTCGGCTTTTGTGGCCTCTGACAAAAGATGGTGCTGTATAAGATACTGCTCAAAGCGACGAATAGGGTCTTTCGCCAGCCATTCTGCGCGCAGTTCCGGCGGCACGTAATCCGCCTTGTCGGCCTCGGAATGGCCACGCACACGAAAGGTTCTGCACTCGATGAGCGCAGGCCCGTTGCCGTCGCGTGCATGGGCCAGCGCACGCTCGACAGCAGCGGTGACGGCCAGCACATCGTTGCCGTCCACGCTTTCGCCGGGAATGCCATAGGCTAGAGCACGCTCAGAAAGGCTATGAACAGCGAACTCCTTTTCGTTGGGTGTTGAATAGGCGTAGCCATTATTTTCGATCAGTACGACCAGGGGAAGTTTCTGCACGGCGGCGAAGTTTACGGCCTCGTGGAATGTGCCGGTGCTGGTTGCGCCATCACCGCACGAGGCCAGTACCACATGCGGGTGTTTACGTATCTTCATCGTCAGCGCGACGCCGCAGGCTACTGCCAGCGAGTCGCCCAGCATACTAATCATAGGCACGATGCCGTGATGCATGTCGCCAATATGCAGTTGTCCATCGCGCCCCAGTGTTGGTGAGTTGCCGCGCGCTAACCACTGACACATCACGGCTCGCGGTGATGTGCCGCGCACAAGGTGCATTCCCAGATCACGATGCTGCGGAACGATGCAGTCGCCGTCGCGGAGCATCATCGCTGCCCCGACAGTTGTGGCCTCATGTCCCTGCGCAGTATAGACGCCGCCCACAATGCGCCCCTGCAAAAAGAGCGTGCGCGTGCGATCCTCCATAGCGCGGGTAAGGCGCATATAGTAGTAGATCTTGAGATAGTCCATTTACGCTCGATCCTCAATTCTGATAGGCTTAATTGCCCACAACATTGTAGCACACAGCCCTTGTAATTGGCAGGGCGAAATGGCATGAGGCATCGCCTCTACAATGACACGATGCGGCTCACGCTCGTTATCATTATAGAGGCAATGCCTCGCGCTCGCCCTGTCAATTATGAGCGCAGTTGCCAGCGTTCTTCTATGCGGTACACGCGCCCTTCGCGTTCCAGTTTCAGCAGGTGGGCCTCGACCGAGTGGGCGGCGATAGGATGCAGGCGCGGGTCTACATCGACATAGATTTGCGCCACCATGTCACTAATCATTACCGGCGCGTCCTGGCTCTGCAAAACGGCCAGAATCTGCTGTTCACGCAACATGCGATGCTCGATATATTCCGTTATTTTGCCTTGCGGATCAGCAATCGTCGGCCCATGCGCTGGAACGATCTCGACGAGACGCTCGTTTTGGATGCGTCTGAGCGAATTGAGATAATCGAGCAGGTCCCCCTCCGGCGGCGCGATGACATTGGTGCTGATGCCGGAGATAAGATCGCCTGCAAAGAGCGTGCCGCGCTTTTCCAGCAGGTAGCTCAGGTGATCGAAGCGATGACCCGGCGTGTAGATTGCGCGCAACGTATCATCTCCTGCCGGAAAAATCATGCCGTCCGGCACCTCTTCATCCGCTATCGGCACACCTTCGCGGCTAAAGGCGTAAATAAACACACCGAGCCGATGTCGTAGCACTTCAGCACCGCCAATGTGATCGGGATGGCCATGCGTGATGAGGATACGCCGGATATCTCCACGCTTAGCGCCTTCCGTAATAATCGCTTCCAGGTGGGCAGGATTATCGTCGGCGGGATCAATGACGGTAGCACCCTCCTCGCCGCCACCGAGGACGATAGTGTTGGTGCCGGGGCCGGTCATGATCGATGGATTCGGCGCAAGAATAATGGTATATGGTGCATTTGATGCGCGTGTCACCTTGCTCCCTCCCTATTGAGTGATGATGGGCATGGCACCCATGTATGGATACCTCCCTATTGAGCCTTCCAGAGTCGCTCCGGCTCTTCCGGCAGCGAGACATAGATAGAACCATCTTTGCGCGACACCAGTGGACGGCGCGTGGGCACATAGCGCGTCTCGGCAACTTGTAGTGCCTGCTCCACGCTTTGAAATTGCGCCAGGTCGCGCAACTGATGAAAGGTAGGGAAGGCTATAGGAAATTTTCCGGCCTCATAGCGTTGCAATGCGCTAGCAGGTTGAATCCAGATACCATCGCTGGTTTCCAGGTGATCATACATGGCCTCCTGCTCGGCAGGGGCGACGGCCAGAAAGAAATGCGTATCGTAGCGTTTGGGCATAATCTCCGGCGTAATCCAGTGCGCGCAATAGGCCAGGCGATCCGTCGCCAGCACCAGTTGCTCATTGCGTGCCATCTCAATCAGCGAGCCTTTGCGCGTATTAAATAGTTCACGATAGTGGGCGAAGCGCGCAACCATGGGCGCGCTGACCGCCAGCATGGCACCGTTGTGATAGGCCAGCAGCACATTGGCCTCCTCGAACAGTTCGCGGATCGCGGCGGCGCGTACTCCACTGCCCAGGCGCGTGCGGCCCTCAGGATCGGCAGCAGAGGATGTTACAGGGACACATATGCCCTCCGTTTGCTCGGCCTGCACATCATCGGCGCTGGCAGAGCCGCCGGGGAAGACATAGACATCCGGCATGAACTCGCTCTGCACAACGCGGCGTACCATAAAGACCTCTATTCCCTGGCCCGCGCTATCATTGCGCAGCACCATTACCGTCGCGGCCAGACGTGGCTGAACTGCCATACGGCATATCTCCATTCTTCACTTAGAAAAAATACATCATCACTCCACAGCGAGGCGCAACACGACGCCCCAACCTTATATCTTATAGTACCATACGCACATCACCAGCAACGAACTAGCAGGACACCCATCGCAGTTGCCATGTTCTCAGGGCCAACAAGTGTTGCAAGAAGCTTGCGAATAGGTTATGCTAACGGCAACGCCTTGTATGGCTTGATACTCGCAAAAGCATAGTAACAATCGATAATTGTTTTCTACCTGCTGTAGAAATGGAAGTGGTTGCATTATGGCAGAGCAGTTTGTCCATCTCCGGTATGCTGGAAGACGCCTCCGCGTGGGCCTGATCGGCGACCCGGTGGCACATTCATACTCGCCATACTTCCAGCAAGCCGCTCTGGATGCCCTCGGCATTCCCGCTCACTATGCCCTCTGGCATACTCCAGCCGAACAACTTGTCGAACGTGTGCGCTCACTGTGCGAGGATGATTGCCTGGGTGCTAATGTCACTATTCCACATAAGTCAGCCGTGATACCTCTGCTCGACATGGTTGATCCCCTGGCAACACGCATCGGGGCCGTCAATACAATTGTGCATCGACAGGGCTACCTACAGGGCTACAATACCGATGCCCCTGGACTGCTGCTCGCCTTGCATGAACACGGCCTGGGCACGCTGCAAGAAGACGGGCACGTGCTGCTCTCAGGCTATACAGGAGTATTGTTGGGAGCAGGTGGAGCAGCGCGCGGAGCAGCCTTCGCGCTGGTCGATGCCCACATCTCACAGTTGATTATCGTCAACCGTCACCTGGAACGTGCCCAGCAACTGGCGGCGGAACTACAAGAGAGCTATAGTGGCCCCATCTTCAGCCTGAGCGACCCCAACTTCCTTATTCCGCATCGCTCATCGATCATTATCAACGCTACCTCACCCGGTAGGCACACAGATGCCAGCCCCCTGCCCGCCGATGTGCTGGCCCGCTTTAATCCCGATACCTTTGTGTACGATATGATCTACCATCCCTCGCAGACGCAATTGCTGCTTCAGGCGCGCATCCTCAACTTTCGCACCGCCAACGGCCTCTCCATGCTACTGCACCAGGGCGCGCTCTCCTTCACACTCTGGACAGGCCAACCGGCCCCGTTCGAGGTGATGCGCACAGCCCTCTATAACCATGCGAACCATGTTGTAGAATAAAGAAAACAGGGCATTGCTCATCGATGCCCTGCGACGTAGCACACCTGATCCGCAAAACCACAAAGGAGTTCTTCTGATGAGGTTTGTCAGCTTTTCCACACGCGACCTGCCCAAACCACACCTGGGCCTGGTGCAGAACGATACCGTGCTAGACGTTGATCTGGCCGGTCGCGCCATCAATGCCATCATTCCCGATCAGATGCTTGATCTGCTGAATAATTATGAGCAGGGCCAACAAGGGTTGCAAGCTATTCTGGCGAAAGCCGCCGGACGCCCATTCAACCAGGTAAAAACCTTTGTCGCCATCGGCGCAGTTCATCCCCTAAGTGAGGTACAACTGGCCTCGCCCATTCCGCGTCCGGTGCGCAACATTATGTGCCTGGGCCTCAATTATAGCGAACATGCCCAGGAGACGGCAGCCCTGCGCAACCGCAGCGCCTCTGAACCGGAATACCCCATATTTTTCACGAAGGCCACGACCACCATGAACGGCCCGTATGGCGAGATCGTTATTGACCCAAAGGTTTCCAGCGAGATCGATTGGGAGGTTGAGCTGGGTGTCATTCTCGGCAAAGGCGGCAAAAATATCAGCGAAGAGGATGCCCTGAAGCATGTTTTTGGCTATACCGTCATTAACGACGTGACTGCACGCGACCTGCAAAGTCAGCACAAGCAATATTTCAAGGGCAAGAGCCTGGATGGCTACTGTCCAATGGGGCCATGGATCGTCACCGCCGACGAGATTGACGACCCGCAAAATCTACGCCTGCAACTGCGCGTCAACGGCGTAACTAAGCAGGACTCGAATACCAGCCAGATGATCTTCTCAGTGCGTCAGATCATCTCCATCCTCTCGGCAGGCATGACGCTGGAGGCGGGCGACATCATCGCCACCGGCACGCCCAGCGGGGTCGGCTTCGCGCGCAAACCACCCGAATTTCTCAAACCCGGTGACGTGGTGGAGGCTGAGGTCGAGGGCATTGGCGTCATCAAAAACCCTGTTGTTGGTTTATGAGGTAAAAAAAATTTCACGGGCTACAACGATGTTAGTGCCGTTGTAGCTCGTGAATTTTTTACTTCATAAACCAACTTTTGTCTCTTCGCGTAGCCATGCAGGTAAAGCGCCCCACAGATTCATGGCCGCCGCGCGCGTATGCCAGAGACGTGGCGGCGAGGTCACATCCTGATCAAAATATTGCTGCAACCCAGCCGACAGTTCAATCTGAATACCTTCAGGGTCGGCAAAGCGCAGGAAGAGATCATTGCCCGCGCCATGACGGCCTGGCCCCCATAGCAACGGCGTCCGATGACGGCTCAGGTGATCAGCCCATGCCAGCAGCGCCGTCCCATCCGGCAGCGCGAATCCGATGTGGTCAATGCCCTGGTTGCCTTGCATCAATATCAGCGTATGATGATCGCTATTGCAACGCAGCCAGACGCATTCACGCAATAGCCAGTCTGAGATATCGAAACCCAGCGCTTCTGTATAAAACTCGACCATTGTCTCCAGACGTGCGGTTTGTAGCGCGATATGCTGAAGGCCGGTCGGACGGCGTCCCCGTCCCTGGCCGGTCGCGGCAGTATAAAGCTGTAAACTATCGGGTGTGACCGAGATTTCCACACGATTGCCATCAGGATCGCTGAACCAGAGCGTGTCACCCATATCAGGGTTGCCATCGCGCGGCTCAAGCGAGAGCGTAATGTTTGCCATTTGCAGGCGCGCCGCCAGCGCGGCCAGTTCTGCATCGGTATCGACCTCAAAGGCCAGGTGATGCAAGCGAGTACGCTGCATCGGTCGGCGTCCATTCCCGCTGCCCGGACGAACATCCTCAAACAAGGCCAGGCTATGATGTTCATCACCGAGAGCGAGGAAGGCATTGGCCTCCTCTACCATCATAGCCCGACCAGTGGAGCTATCGGTGACGGCGCGTACATCAAACCCCATGACCTGACGATAGAAACGCGCCTGGGTGGCCACATCCTCAGACCAGACCCCGACGTGCGCCAGCCTGTTGACCTTTACTTTCTGAATTTGCTGCTCGCTCACTGTATGCCTTCCTCATTTTCCGGCTCTGACTAGCCAAAATTGGTGATATATCACACCGTATCATACATAGGCAGCCCTCTACAGGTCAACCATATTACCAGAAGGTCATGGGGGCGGCGGCGCAGCACTCACATCCTCCTGCGGCACCACTGTATCGGGCACCTCTAGAAAATGTTCCACCGGACACGCAGAAAGGTCTATCGTCTCCAGCACACGCACCAGCGGCATCGCGGGCAAGGGCGTCTCAGGGTCAGCCCCCAGCGCCATACGCGGCGTGGCTTGTACAAAATCAGGCATCGCTCCAACCGATGTCTTTGGCGCGGAGACGTGTCCTTCACGCACCATCAAAAAAAATACTGTAGCGGCGGCAACGCCACTGACGCAAAAAAATACCAGATCAACCGGCCAGCCATAGAGCAACACGACCAGGGTGGTTATACTCGCCAATCCTAGAGCAACAACAACACATATGTAGAAAAAATGCGCCCGCTCCAACATATACAGCGCTCTCATCCACCATGATGAACGTGCTGTATCCAGAGAACGACGCATCTCCTGCTGCACACGCCCATCTACCGCTGGAGAACGCCGCCACTCGCGTGGCCAGAGCGCATGACTGACGGTCGAGGTACGTGCTACCTTCTGCCACGCCACGTTTTTTGTATTCTCCACCTGCTCCCCCCCACTTCAAGCATGCGGGAACATGGTAGAGGTTAAGATACACCTGCTCTCTTCTCCGACCAGAAATTGCCATCGTCCGTACACAGCTCCGTACCGATAACGCTCAATCGTGCAGCAACACAGCTATTATGGCCGCACACCTACTGCATTCCATACTGGATAATACAGCCCCACGAAACATGGTGCGCTGTTACGACACCTCTCAGAAGAGCTACGCGCTACCTCACCACAACCCATCCGGCCACCCACCGTGATCCGCTCAGCGTTCCCACCCCTGACACGCCCCAACATCACTACCCCACATCCGCGCGTCAATCACCACCCTGGCCTCCACCATCTGGGCAACGCTTTACCGTGTCACGTCAGCACGCCTCTCTCTTCCCTACTGCACACTCACCACGTCCCCACATCCACCGCACCGGCAGCAGCATCTGTGTCGCAACTTCCGCTATGCCCATCGATTATGCCTGCTACATCTGTGTCCCACTACCCAACACGCTCCACATCCCTGACACCACAGGCCGATCTACGCCAGCGTACCATTCTCTATCAGAGTTGACTGCACCGATATTCTGCCGGTACAGCCGACTGTACTGACTGGCAACATGCGAGAAGAGAAAGCTGCCAAAATCTGTGGCCATTAGACCACGAGGTTGCATATCCTCCTCTACCATCTTCCCCACATCCTGTAACGATGTGTGACCGCTTTGCTCACGGTCATAAGTATAGTATAACGCGCGCTCCTAATTTATTCGGTCTGGGCCAGTACCCTTTTCAAATGCTCCAGCGAGGTATTCCCGCCGGAACAGACAATACCGACCTTTTTGCTGCGCAACTCCTCGCGCAATGTGTACGCGGCGGCCAGCGAGGCGGCACCGGCAGCTTCAGCCAGCGTGTGGGCACGCTCGATCAGCCAGCGCATGGCACGCATGATGTCTTCATCTGAAACCAGCACAAAGTCACTCAATCTATCCCATAGAATAGCCTGCGGTAGTTCAAAGGCGGTGCCGGTCGCCAGTCCCTCGGCAAAGGTCTGGTTGGGGGCTGTGAGCATTTGACGATTGCGCCACGTCTCATACGCGGCAGGTGAAGACTTAGATTGTACACCAATAACGCGCAGCCGGGGATTGACTACCTGGGCCACGATGCAGGCACCCGCCGCGCCGCTGCCGCCGCCAATAGGCACGATAATGACCTCCAGTTCTGGCTCATCCTCCAGCATCTCCAGTGTCTCGGTGCCGACGCCCGCGATCAGCAGCGGCTCGTTGCCGGAATGGATATAGCGATAGCCATGCTCCTGTGCCAGCGCCTCGCAATGCTCGCGCGCCTGATCGAAGTTCGCACCATGAAAGATGACCTCGGCCCCCATACCCTGCATAGCCGCCACCTTGCCAGGATTCGCCCCCTCCGGCACCACGATCCGCGCCGTAACACCAAACAGGCGTGCCGCGTAAGCCACCGATTGCCCGTGATTGCCCGTTGAGGCCGCAATCACGCCGCGCTCACGCTCTTCCCTCGACAACTGCGAGATCAGATTGACACCTCCGCGCACTTTGAACGCTCCTACCGGCTGATAATTCTCATGCTTCACATAGACCTTTGTACCAACTAATTCGTTGAGTGCCGGATAACTATATAGTGGCGTGCGCGCCAGATAGGGACGAATGCGCAATCGCGCCTGTAGCACATCCTGAAATGTGGGAGCAGTATAAGATGAAATAGAAGCTGCGGACATAAAAACTTTCCTTTACATACAGGGTAATCTCTACCGTATTGACAACGGATATTAACAAGCATAGTATAGCAGGCAGAGATGAAATATAAAAATGGATGGCAAGAAAGGCTCAATGAGTAGGGATTTTGGGGATTTTCAAACACCGCCAGCACGCGTTCATGCAATCCTCGCCCTGCTCCAGCAGCAAGGATGGAAATGGACACGTGTCCTGGAACCAACCTGTGGGCAAGGTAACTTCATTGCTGGTCTGCTGAATCAGCCTTCACAGCCACAAGAAATTCATGGCATTGAGATACAACCTCACTATGTATCCTCAGCCCGTGCGCTGGTCAGGAATTTCACATCAGGCAATGTGACTATTCATCATGCTAATATTTTCAGTTTACACATAAGCAGATATCTTTCCTGGCAAACAAAAGGCCCCTTACTGGTTATCGGCAATCCTCCCTGGGTCACAAATACTGAATTGAGTACATTAGGCAGCACTAATCTTCCCCAGAAAACTAATCTCAAACATTTACCCGGCTTAGAAGCACTAACCGGCAGTGCCAATTTTGATATTGCCGAATATATCTGGCTCAAGCTTATCAAAGAACTAA
>DAOTVZ010000129.1:0-13886 GCA_034436045.1 Ktedonobacteraceae bacterium
AGCAGGAGATCATCGATTTCTGCCGTGCCCGTATCGCGCACTTCAAAGCACCTGCCGCCGTCTCCTTCGGCGATCTGCCCAAAACCTCTACAGGCAAAATACAGAAATATGTGTTGCGCGAAAGAGAGTGGAAGGGCAGAGAAAAGCGGATTAATTAGAGAAAAAAGATCATAATACTCATAGTGGAACTTCTCGGACAAAAACAGGAGAGAAAATCACCCGTAGGGGCGTGATTGATCACGCCCTGGAAGGGGAGCGACAGGTGGGGAGGCGAGTGAGCAGGGAGAGAGAACAGGGCGTGATCAATCACGCCTTGAGAAGGAGAGCGACAGGCGGGGAGGCGAGTGAGCAGGGAGAGAGAACAGGGCGTGATCAATCACGCCCCTACGGGAAACCATGTTCCTGATTTTGCACTGAACCTGTTTAGTTGCCGAACAGGTTGTTGAGGGTGTTGATCGTGCCGCCGAGGTTGCTCTGCCCACCAGCTTGTTGTGCGCCCTCCGCCTGTGGTGGATGGTAGCTCATCGACTGGAGGCCGATACGACCGGGGCCGACGAAGCGATTGAGGATGAAGGACGCGCCGGAAACCATGCCGCCGATAGCCCCGAAAATGCCGCCGCCGCGCTGCGACGCGGCGACTGTTGTCACCTGCATCTGCACCGAGGGGTCTTTCCAGAGCCACGCGCCCGGCTCTACATCCAGTGTCTCGCCGGGGGCCAGCGTTTTCTCAAAGACGTTGCCGTAGCCGTGCAGCAGCACCATGCCTTCGCCGTTGATGGCGCGGAACTGGTCGATGAACAGGCCGGTGCGACTGAAGAGAATGTTGGCCGCGCCCTGCACGAAGGTGAAGCTGTAGTCCACGTTGCCGGTTGCGATCAGGAACTGGTGTTCGCGCACCTCGACCATCTGGTTGTGTTGCAGGCGGAGGGCCACGATCTGTCCTACAGAGTCACGGGAGAAGGCAATATTGCCGGGGCCAGTGGCCTCGGTGATGAAGATGGGCAAACCGGCAAACATGCGCTTGGCAGCCCCCTTGAGCGATTTGAAGCCGATCTGCACACCTGGGTGCTTCCAGAGCAGGATATGATGCTCGAAATAGATGGACATCTGGTTGCCGAGCATGACATCGACGACGGGTACCAGTTCACCATCAATGGTAATCGTCAGGTCGCCGACACGTAACGGTCCCTTGGGATTATGCAATTCGGCTTTGGGAACGGCATTCCCGAACATGCTATTGGCGTACTCTTCGTACTGATTGGGTGGCACGAAAGCGTTCTGCGGGGGAGGCGCGCCTGCGACTCCTGCCGATGCTGGTTGCTGTGTTAATGGAGCGCCACAAAAGCCACAGAATTTGACGCCATCAGCAACAGTGTTGTGGCAATTTGGACAAATCATGGGTTCTCCTTCATCAAGTCGCGTTTATGGTACCGGCTTACATCAGAAAACAGTTGCTCGCATATACCGTATCTTGCTGTACGCTCGATAGTGTTGCCTGCAAGTTGCCCACGAGCCACGATATATGTTGCCGTGATAATACCAGTTGCCTCTGCAATTTGCAAGTGGCGCAAGTCACAGGATGGTTGTGAAATAAAACAAAGGATTTTTTCTGAAAAGGATAGCGATGATGTGGTAAGCGATAAATCGTGCATTTATCTCGCAGGAACGGGATTGATCCCGCCCCTGCGACCTGATCGAACTAGAGGACGAAACTATCGGCGAGGGGGCTGCGGGTGTTGCCGTTCTCGCGCTTTTCGCTGTTCAGATTAATAGACTGCTGACCGCCCGTGTTTCGACCATTCTGCCCATAGGGGGCGGTGGGTGTGGGGGGGAGAGGCGATGGCGTATTTTGGAGGCTTTGCAAGCTCTGCAAGGCCGCCTGCGCCTGTGGACTCATGGCAACAGGGCCAGCAGGCTCCGTGGCAAGCTGAATCGTCTTTCCCTCAATGACCACTGCGATGCCGATGCCACGACGGAGATCGGCCAGTTGCCGCCGTAACTCACGGTTCTCTGCCTCTAAGGCATCCATCAATTTTTTCTGCTCAAGGAGCATCTGCGCGATGCCCTCAAAACCTGCGCTAGCAGCACGATCCATAGTGGATTCCTCCTGCGTACTTCGTGTACCCAATAACTCTAGAACAAAATTACCGATCACAGCGCCACCCTTCTATCTACTCTTGCTGACCCAACAATGCCACCACACGATCCCAGATGACGGCGGCAACCTCCGTCTTGGGCATCACCGGTAGGTCTTCTACTGCGCCGGTTGCATGAAAAATGAACACCTTATTCGTATCTGTCCCGAAGCCGCTGTCTGGGCGGCTCACATCATTTGCTATGAGCAGATCCAGCCGTTTGCGAAGCAACTTGGATTGTGCATGAGCCATGATGTTATCGGTTTCGGCTGCGAATCCAACACGAACCAGCCGTTTTTGTCGTTGCCCACTGTTCTGTTGCCGTTCGAACAATGCAGCCAGCTCGCCGAGAATATCAGGATTATGGGTCAGGTACAGAGGAAACACAGTTTGTGTTGCCTGTTGTCCCTCATTGTGATATTCCGTGTGCCTCGTGCCCTTTATGTCCAGTGCCTCTGCCTCGCTTACCTGGGATGGAGGCTCGCCACCTGCTATGCTCTCTTTTTTGATCTTGTGCGTAGCGGGCGCGACCGGACGAAAGTCGGCGACCGCAGCGCTCATGACGAGTGCATCCGCGTCGGCAATGGCGGCGAAGACGGCATCGCGCATCTGCTGTGCTGTCTCCACCCGCTGTACTTCAATGCCATAGGGTGCAGGAAGTGCTACAGGGCCAGAGATCAGCGTGACGTGCGCGCCCCGATCTCGCGCTTCTACTGCCAGGGCATAGCCCATCTTGCCCGATGAATGGTTGCCGATGTAGCGCACCGGGTCGATAGGTTCTCGTGTCCCACCGGCTGTTACCACGACACGGCGGTTAGCCAGATCACCTTGTCGCCCTAGCAACATGCTGATGGCGCTCAAGAGAACGGGTGTCTCCGGCAGGCGACCGGGGCCGATAGCTCCTGAGGCCAGACGGCCTACCTCCGGCTCGACAATCAGTGCGCCGCGTTCACGCAGCAGAGCCAGGTTGGCCTGCGTGGCCGGATGCAGGTACATCTCATAATACATAGCCGGTGCCAGCAAGAGCGGAGCCTTTGTAGCCAGCGCTACTGCCGTCAACATGTTATCGGCTATGCCGTGAGCCAGTTTGGCAATCGTGTTGGCCGTCGCCGGTACCACAACCAGTGCATCTGCGGCCTCCGCCAGGGCAATATGCCGTTCAGCGGCCTGCCCCGATGCTTCCCAGAGGTCTGTATAGACCGGTCGGTGGCTCATGGTCGAAAATGTGAGCGGACGGACAAAATCCTCCGCGTGTTCCGTCATGACAACATCGACAAGCGCACCAGCTTGCTGTAGGTGGCTGACCAGGTCTACGGCCTTGTACGATGCTATCCCTCCACAAATACCGACGATGATGTGTTTGTTGAGTAACACGATTTCCCTATTCGTCCCCTTATCGGGTGCTTTTTATGAGAACACTTTTACCATACCATGATACAAGACATAACAGCAAGCTCTATGCCAGGAAGTACCATTGTCCAGCTTTGCGCTCTCTGCGGCCTCCTTATGTTTTTGCGGGCAGCAGGGCGAGTGCAAGGCATCGCTCCTCCCTGCACCCTGGACGGTGGGGAACTGGTTCCTATCATTGAGGAACGCTCCCCACCTGCATTTTCGTACAGGTTGCTCAGGCTCGCACATCTTTCTTTTTCAGGAAGTGCGCGGTGGCGAAACCCAGTCCGACACACATGGCGATAAGAATCGCCCACACCAGCAGCAGGTGCGCGATGGCCAGCCCCTCCGTGCCGTTCGGGGTGACCGAGGTGAACAGGTTGCCCTGGTAAAGAAAATTATCGCCTGGCTCCAGTTTATCCGCGTGCAGGCCGACGCTGGAACCCATACCCGCCATTGCCCAGTGAACGGCGAAAAACCAGCTAATGAACTGGAAAAAGGCGTTGTTGAGCGCGAAGATGGCCCCGGAGAAGAGTATCTGCGGCACCAGAATCAGGGGCACGATGCTCATTGCGCGGTCGGTATTGGGCGCGATGGCCGAGATGGTCAGGCCCAGCATCAGACCGGCCAGCGCGGTCAGGCCCAGCGTGATGTAGAGTTCGACAAAGGGCGGGAAGAGAATACTGGTCTGGAAAGGTGCACGCCAGTTCACGATTAGCAGGATAATCAGGCATTGCACCAGAATCAGGACGCCTTGCACGACGATCTTGGAAAACATGTAGGGCACAATGCCCAGATTGACGGCGCGCTCACGTCGGTAGATGGCCTCTTCTTTGACGATCTCGCGCACGCCGTTGATGCAACCCAGCAGGACGACCGCGAAGGCCATGAAGAGCAGCACCTTTTGCGCATCGAAGCCGGAGCCTTGAATGATGGACTGGTTGAGTATCTGATCGGGTGTTTTGCCCTGCTGCGCGGCAAATTGCTGGCCTTGCGGCGTATTTAACATATCGACGACGCGCTGGCAGTTCACAGAAACGATAGGGCCAGAGGTTGCTGTGATGTTGCTGCGTGTGGGGCAGGTCACGATGCTGGTCGGTGAGAAGGCCGCATTAGGTGTGAGCAAGAACAGGAACAGCGCCAGAATCGGAGCCTGCAAGATCAGAATAAGCATATTAATGCGATCATTGAGCAGCAATGTGATGTAGCGCATGGTGAGAATGCGGAACTGCTTCCAGGGGTTGCCGCGTTTAGGTGGCTTGATCGGCGCTACCAGGCCGTTCTGATTGGCTTGCCGGTTCAGCATCTGTTCCACTGGCAGCAAGGGTTCAGCGATGTAGCGTCGGTACTCTTCCGATTGGCGGAAACGCGCCTCGGCCTCGGCGGGGATGTTGGGGTTCTCCTCTGTCGGTTCCAGCGCGCTATAGATTTCGGCAAAGTCGGTTTTGCCAAAGTAGGCTTTGGCCCCATCCGGTGGGCCATAGTAGGCCAGACGCCCGCCCTGGCTGAGAAAACAGATGTAGTCACAGTTATTGATATTGTTGGTGGCATGTGTGACTAGAATGATGGTATGCCCTTTATCGGCCAGTTTGCGCAAGAGCAACATCATCTTGCGATCCAGGCCAGGGTCCAGGCCGGATGTTGGCTCGTCCAGGAAGAAGACGCTGGGGTTTGCCAGCAGTTCGAGGGCGATAGAGACGCGCTTGCGCTGTCCGCCGGAGAGCTTGCTGACCAGCAGTTTGCGCCGTGACTTCATCTCGACATCCTCCAGCACCTCCTCAATGCGCTGCTTGATCTGCTCCTCCGTGAAGTCGTCGGGCAGGCGCAATCTGGCCGCGTAGTACAGGGCGCGTTCAACCGTCAGGTCGCGGTGAATGATATCGTCCTGTGGCACATAGCCCAGTTGTGTGCTGAAGGCCGCCAGATTGGTGTAATAGTCCTGGCCGTTGTAGAGTACCTTGCCCTTCTGTGCCGGGCGCAGGCCGTTCAGCGCATCCATCAGTGTGGATTTGCCGGTGCCGGAGCCGCCGACGAGGGCCACGAACTTGCGTGGTGGAATGACCAGTGAAATGTCGTTAATTAAGACGACATGGTGATTGCCCTCTTTTTTCAGGTGCAGGGCCTCGATGCGAATGTTCTGGCTCTCGTCATACTGCGCCAGTTGAAGGCCGGTATAAGCAAACTTGTAGGGGCCGATACGAATCTCGTCGCCCGTCTTGAGCAACTGATTTGTCACGCGCTGTCCGTTGACATAGACATGGTTGGTGCTGTTCAGGTCGATGATGCGGTAGCCACCCTGAACCTGTTCCAGACGGGCGTGATGAGCAGAAACCTGGGGATGGCCCAGTACCACCATGTTGTCAGGAGCGCGCCCAATGGTGATGAGCGCCGCGCCGAGCGGCAGTGGGCGCATCTCCGTCATCGTCTCTTGCGCCGCGCCGCTGCCATCATTATAGGTTAATGTCACGTAGGTACCATGCTCATCGCTGATGCGGCAGACATCGCCACGTGTTAGCACCTTACGAAACTGCTCGTCGCCCGCGACCCGATGTCCATTGTAAATAATGCCGTTGCGTGTGTGACCACGTTTGGGATTGGGGTGAATAAAGACGAGTTGGTTGCCCTGGCGCTCAATCAGGGCATGATAGGCGGAGACTGTCGGCACGTTGATAACAATATCGTTGTCGGGGGCGCGCCCAATCGTCATCGTCGGTTTGTTGAGTTCATATGTCTGCCGGTCGCGGTTCGTATTGTTACTGATCTCAAGCGTGGGGATGCCTTGCCGGACTGTGCCGTGATCAAAGTAGAGTGCGCGTTCAGTGCCCTGTGGCCCGACGGGCGAGAGCGCGGGGTCGTTCTGGGCGGGAAATGGCTGTTGTGGCATGGGGGACGCAGCGTTGTAACGGGCCACCTCTTCGACTGTGGCCTGGAAGGGATCAGGCGCAATGTTGTCTTGCGTCGGCGTTTTTAAGACCACGTGTGGGGACATAGGAGCTTCATCGCGTCCACCAGGGAGCGTTTGCTCTTGAGAGCGTGCAGACGTGTGGGCTATCACCTGGAAGGAAAAGGTTGTTGCGCCGCTGCCCAGTGCCACAGTATCGCCGTGATGCAGTAGCCCTTCTGACAGGTCGCGCTGATTCACCAATAGCCGATTCTGAGGCGATAACTTGCTGATGCTCCATACCCCATTGGCGAAACTGATACGGGCATGGTGCCGCGAAACAGAGGGTTCTGAAATCACGATGGTGTTGCTGGGATCGCGTCCCAGGGTAATGCTGAAACCCGTGACAGGGTATGTTTTGCCTGCCAGTGGCCCGGCGAGAAAGATAATTGAGGCAAGTACCTGAGGCTCATTTTTGACGTCCATGACCAACGCCGCATCCATCAGCCATCAGGATGGCCAGACACGGCCTCTCCTTTCTGAGATAATCAGCCGGTTTATCTGAAATTGCCCACTTTGTGGCGCAATTATATCCTACCTGGAAAACGCTGGCAAGCCTCAGCATTAGAGGAGAAACAGGTATGCTCCGACCCCCATGCTATTATTCATTATCGAACATCTCCAGCATGGAATTGAGGTCATTGGGGTCGAGCGACTCGGCCATGATACGCATTGGCCCCTGCTGGATCGAGAAGCGCAGCATGGCGCGCAAAAAGGCCTGCTCGCGGGGCGCGACCGGCGAAGTGGGCTGTAGCACAGAGGCTACTGCGCATAACAGGCGTGCGTCCTCTTTGCGACCGGCCAGGGTGAAGAGAGTGGCCTGGCGGCGCAGGCGTTTTTCATACAGTGTGCGCCAATCTTCGCTGATGAGTTGGTCGAGGGCTTCGTCGATTAATGACTCCAGGAGCGCTGTATTCCTTTTCTGCTCCTGCTCGCGTTTTTTGAAAGAACGCCCGCCGGGGGGACGCGGCTGGAACAGGTTCGTCACGGGTTGTTGTTCCCAGTAACGGTTCATGTAGGGGATGATGTCCTGGAACGGCTCGAACATCCAGGAGAGAAACTGGGGAATCTGATAGAGGTCAGCGCCGCTCCGTGCCAGGGCCAGCGTCTCCGCGTTGAGGGGCGGTAGTTCCTGTAAGGTAGATATCTGCGATGTTGACGTTTTCTTTTTGGGTTGAGGTATCTCTTCAAGCAGGGGACGCCAGAGAGCGTAGGTAATCGGCAGCTTGCGGCGGGTGTGCCTGTTTGTGGCGCGGGCCTCCGCCACGAAGGCCAGGCCGTACTGGAAGGGAATCTGGAAGCCGCCGAGGTTCTGTTTGTCCATATCCGCCGCCAGTTGGTGCCAGTGCTCCTTCTCGACCTCATCGATGCCATAGCAATCTTTAATGCCGTACTGATCTTGAAACAGGATATTGACGCCTTTGAGCAGGCCGTCCGGTCGTTGCCAGGAGAGCATAATGAGTTGTGAGCCGGTGCCGTCGATGAAGCTCACGCGCGCCTCATAGGGTTGCACCAGGGATGCGCCGGTGGCGGCCAGGGCGCTATCGGCCTCGCCGGGTTGTGTCAGCATGGTCAGGCGTCCGAGGGCGGTGCGAGCATGCTGTTTGATCTCGCGGTTAGAGGTTGCGGCCGCCAGATAATTCAGCGCTGGCAGCGTTTGTTGCAGGGCGATAGAGCCAAGCTGTTCTAACGCATCAATAGCGGCGATGATGACCTTCGTGGGCTGACTTTCCAGGAGCGGCACCAGCAACCTGGCGGCGCGCGCGTCGTGGCTCCCGCCGAGCCAGGAGATAAAGTTCAGGCGGCGCTCTACCGGCATGGAAGCGACATCGTTCAGAATAGCCTCGACACCCATCTCATTTTGCGATACCATATCGAGCATACGCTTCTGCATCTGTTGCATGGCGGCGGTGGGATCGTTAAGGTATTCAATCATGCCCTCCTCGGCCAGTTCAGAACCCAGTTCTTTCAGAACGGGCGAGAGCGTCAGTTTGGCGAGGTCGCTAACCGTCGGGTCGGTCACGAGGTCTTCCAGCTCTTCCAGGTCGAAATCGGTTGCCAGTTCGGAGAGAATCATGACGGCGGCGGCATGCGCGGCGACATCGCGGGTGCGTAACAGGTGCAGCACCTTGTCACGTGCGCCTTCAGTCCACTCTTCATCGAGCCGGTCTAAGTAGTGAGACAGCGTTTCAGCATTCATGTTCTCATGGCGGCAGATCGTTAGCAAAATGCTATCGATGCTCTCCTGTGGTGGCCCTTTATGTTTTCGCGGCATGATTGCTCCTTAACGACGAGGTGGAAATGTTTTGTTCCGTTCCGGTGTGCCTGACGCAACCAATTGTATCACGTTCTTGCGTGTAAGTCGATACTAAAAAACCCCTTCATTGGAGTACAGGCGGGCAGGGCGCACGACGGTAGAGATAGCTTCGGTCATGATGCTGTCAAGCGTGGTGGTGAGCAGGGCCAGACTCATCAGGAAGTCGTCGTGACCGTCGCTCTGCTCGACGTAGAAGTCGAGCGTGTCGGGAGCAGGGAGCCGATAGCGCGCACGCTGCAACTGCTGCCAGCATTCATTGTACAGGCGCGCAGGTGCCTGCTGCCCTGTATACAGTTTGAGGCGACCGCTGTTGATCAGGGCCAGCAGTTGATAGGCGAGACGCGATTTAGCGGGTCGGGTGAAGATGAAAGGCAGCACGCGCTCCTCGCCGAGACGGGCAGTCAGCAGCGAGGCGAGACCGGCCCCCAGCCCGGTCGCATCGATGCACAGGGCGCGAATGTTCCAGCGTTCGACCAGCGCTACGGTGGCGGCATACTGTTCCAGGTAAGCGCGCCCCGTCCACCATTCGTGATGCACGACATGCAGGCAGGGCAGATTGAGTTCGTTATAGACGACGCGCGCGATGGTGATAACCGTGCTATCGCGTTGAGAGGAATGTTGCTGTGCATGGCTGCTGAGCAGTTCCAGCGCGCTGGCGGGGCGTTCCTCACCGGCCACGTCCATGCCCGCGATATAGACCTCGCCGCCGCGTGGCTCTTCCTCCCAGTCATGGGTGCCGCGCAGGAGCGTATGTTGCAGCGTGCTGAGGAAGTAGCCCGCGCCGCTGAGTGAGTGCAGAAAGTATTGTGTCTGAATAGCGGGATGATCTTCGCCCAGGCGCGCGATCTCCTGCGTGACGAAGGCGTGGTATGAAGGATTGATGGCGGCCAGGGTGCGCCAATCGAACTCGAAATGGCAGCGGATGGCGCTCTGTTGCTCCAGCGCGAGATTGGCGGCGCGTTGTTGGGCCAGCAGAGTATCATCACTCCATGCGGTACCGTACAGGACGGTAGTTGCGTTGCTGGTGGCGGCCATAGGACGGAAGTCGCGGTCGAACTTTTCACGCGAGACATCCTGCGCCTCGTCGATCTCCAGCAGCAGGTCGGCGGTGGCTCCAACGACGTTACTTTCGGGGCTGGCCGAAAAGAACATCACGCGCGGCCCGCTATGCTGGCGCAGGAGTAGCGGGTCGGCCTGCGGGCTAAGGCCGATGATGTGGCCCTGGCTCTGCCAGACGCGCTCCCGTGTTGCGGGTGTATCGAGCAGAGAGAGCAGGCGCAGGCGGCTGTTGGTGATTTGCGGGTTAAAGGTGGGAGCAGCTTTGACGATGGTGCCCTGGGGCATGCAGGCCAGCAGGAAGGCTTCCAGCACGGCGGAGAGCTGGTTTTTGCCTGATTGGCGGGCCATCATGACGGTGAAGATGCGACCGTGCCCGCCACAGATCGAAGCCAGTATGGCCTCGGCAACCTGCTGCTGGTAGGGGTAGAGGGGGCGACCCAGCACATGTTGTGCGAAGAGGGTAATCGCGGAAGGAGAGAGTTTTTTCATCATATGGGGCATCAGCAAGGAATGGGCCGGAGACCCACAAGGGGCCTCATTATATAGGGTGTTTTTATCATAGTACGAGGCATCAGCAAAGGGGGGGCAGGCTACAAGCTGTTTGCTTGTTTGCTTGCTTTAAAGATTACCATAGATCACTGCGAAATGCAAGGCTGTAGCCACCTGCGGATATCGGTCAATGTTTTGCATGAGGGGCAGGGCAACCACAAAGATCGCCCTGCCTGCCACGCACCGGGCAAAAATCTGACGGACAGTCGCTAGCTGCCGGTGCTGATCTATATTTTGCATGAGTGCAAGGCAAACCTCGCGGCACTCTAAACCTCACCGGTAGCCGAAGCTGGCTTCATATGACGATATGTAAAGAGATGGTGGAACGTGAAATTATAGAACAGCACGAGAATCAAAGCGATGGCCTGCGCGATGATCGGGCGGATAGGCGTCAGGTGGCTGATGCTGAACTCGATCAGGAAGGTCAGCACGCTCCCGCCGACCGAGACGGTATGGAAACGCAGGCAGCGTGCCAGCCACGAACGGCTATGGCCCGGCAGGCGACGGAATGTAAAGTAGTCGTTGGGAATGAAGTTTGCCAGAATAGAAAGCTCGGCGGCACACACCTCCGCGATCACATTGTGTAATGCTTCATGAACAGGTAGAGCAATAACATCATAGACAATATAGAAGACGATCATATTGACGAGGGCTGCGCAGCCGCCGATGAAGGCGAACACAAAGAAGCGCTGCACCCACCCCGCACGTCCATGTGTGATAGTATCGACAAGATCAAGTAGACGATTGACAAAGGCCAGTGGTGTCGGCTGATAGCTGGGTAAGTGGGGCACTGACGCGCCCCCTTGCGCATATGAGAGGTCAGACGCTTCAGCAGTATCTGGCTTCTGCTTCAATAAAGATTGCACTTTGTACGCTCCACAATTTCCAGAGTTAGTGAACGCTCATGGCTAAACAGGTGTTGTTGGCATGTTGCACCGGTCAACACTGTTGTCCCCCCCCAAAAAACACATTTACACGCATGTACGACGCATCACATGCGAGCGAAGTAACAAAATGCCAGTTGGGCCAGCGAGGAATAGCCATGATGGGGAAGTTGGCGAGGCAAGGCGAAATATATCATGCCCCGCCGACTTGCGTTTGCAGGTGCCAGCACTCTCTGGCGATCTCCCAATCTTCCTCTGTGTGAATAATGAGTACGCGCACTGCCGATTCAGATGTCGCAATATCCTGGTCTACCGGTGAGGCGTTGTTTTTGTTTGCATCCAGCGCAAGGTTGAGGTAGCCAAAGGCGGCACAGGTGGCTTCGCGTACAAGAGCCGCGTTCTCGCCGACGCCGCCGGTAAAGCTCAGAATGTCGATGCCCCCCAGCGCGGCGATCATGGCCCCGATGAAGGTCTGCAAGCGATAGATATAGAGTTCCAGCGCCAGCTTCGCCCGTTCATGACCCTGCTGGCTGGCCTGCAAGATAGCACGCATATCCTGTGAAATACCGGAGATACCTTTCAGACCGGACTCTTTATTGAGTGTCCGTTCGAGTTCATCCACGCTCGCACCCTGCTGACGTTGCAGGTAGAGCAGGATGCTGGGATCAATCGTGCCGGAGCGCGTGCCCATCATGACGCCTTCGAGCGGCGTAAAGCCCATTGTGGTATCAACACTGCGCCCGTCGCGGATGGCGGCGAGTGAGCAGCCATTGCCGAGATGGCAGTTCACGATGCGCAGTCCCGTCGGCGCTCGGCCCACGATCTGCGCGGCACGACGGGCACAATACTGGTGACTGATGCCGTGAAAGCCATAGCGATGAATACCCTGCTCATACCATGCATAAGGGCCGGGATAGACAGTGGCTTTGAGTGGCATATGACGGTGAAAGGCAGTATCGAAAACGGCTACCTGGGGCACCTCTGGCAGAAGATGCTGTGCAACCTCGATTCCTTCCAGATTAATCGGATTATGCAAGGGGGCGAAGGAAGCCAGTGCTCGAATGGTTTCCTGCACCTGCCGGTCGATGAAGACGCTGCGGATGTACTCGCGTCCGCCATGCACGACGCGGTGTCCCACCATTGCGATCTCCTCTGGCCCCGCGATCACGGCAGTCGGGCCACTCCACAGCGTATATAGGGTCTGCTCGATAGCATGGGCACGTGATTCTGCCGCAATCTCACGCTGCTGTGTCTGCCCCTGGTGCGTGCGGATGAGCAATTGACCACTGCCCTTTTCGGCCATCCACGTGGTGTCAGCCTGCCAGAGGGGTTCGGGAGCCTGCTCCGGCAACGTCGTATCAATGCTGTACAGGCGGCTTTTCTGGCTGCTTGAGCCAGCGTTCAAGACAAGAATGTTCACCATTTGTTCCTCAAACCGTCAAAATTACAAGAATACACACAGCATTGTACCACGTCCCTCTTTGTTGCCACTGATAGTGCTGGTGTCTCATAATACAGGTTGGCCCTGATTATGGGCACTATGATCGCGTAGAGACGTGGTTTACCGCGTCTCTACACCTGCCTGTCCGTCGCCATGCCGGACACGGGCAGGGTACATAGTTAAAGAATGCTGATAGAAATGAGGAGTTTACGCATTATGACTACGCATATCGGGTTTATCGGACTGGGCAATATGGGGCAGGCAATGGCGGCTAATCTGCTCAAAGCTGGCTTCGCGCTGACGGTCTATAACCGCACGGCCTCAAAAGCGGATGGGCTGGTGCAGCAGGGAGCGCAGCGCGCAGAGCGTGTGGTCGATGTTATCGAGCGCGGTGGCATTGTGATTACGATGGTGGCGAACGATCAGGCGCTGGAAGAGGTCGTCAGTACAGATGGCTTTCTTGAGAGGCTTGGCCCGAACGGTATTCACCTCTCGATGAGTACAGTCTCGCCTGCGCTGGCCCATAACATGGCAGCGCTACACGCGCAGCATGGCAGCAGCTATGTGGCCGCACCGGTCTTTGGACGCCCCGATGCGGCGGCGGCGCGTAAGCTCTGGATCGTCGTTGCGGGTGCGGCGGCGGCGAAAGAGCGCGTGCGCCCCGTTTTGGAGACGCTGGGTCAGGGTATTTTTGACTTTGGCGAGGAGCCGGAGAAGGCGAATATCGTGAAAATCTGCGGCAATTTTATGATTGTGGCGGCGATGGATGCTATGGCGGAAGCACTGACGCTGGCCGAAAAAAACGGCATAGATCGTAGTGCCATGATCTCCATGTTTGGGCAAACGCTCTTTGCTGCACCCATCTACCAGAACTATGGAAAGATGATCGCCGAGAAACGCCACACGCCTGCTGGATTCTACCTCTATCTGGGGCTGAAGGATGTCAATCTCGTGCTGGATGCCGCCGAGCAGGCCAGAATGCCCATGCCGCTGGCCAGTCTCGTGCATGATCGCCTGCTGGCGAGCATCGCCAAAGGGCGGGCCGAGATGGACTGGTCGGCCATCTCCCTCGATGTGCTGGATAATGCCGGTCTCTAAAAAAGGAAAGGAATGCAATACCCATGAACGGCCCCATGCGCAATGATGCCTCAACGTTATTGCACATGGGGCC
>DAOTVZ010000130.1:0-17035 GCA_034436045.1 Ktedonobacteraceae bacterium
TTTCTCGTCGAGAGTGGAGGTGTTCTTCGGTAGCTGGGTGGAGGAAAACGCCGTATCCGGCAGCAGCGGTTGGGTAGAACGGGCCGGTAGAGCGCGCAACGTAAAGAGAAACGTACTACCCTTGCCGGGCTGTCCACTACTCTCGACCCAGATACGCCCACCCATCGCCTCGACAAGCTGCTTGCAAATATATAAACCTAAGCCTGCGCCACGCACGGAGCTATTCATATCGCGTTCCAGACGCATAAAACGCTCAAACAAGTGCGGT
The DNA here is from genome assembly GCA_034436045.1 of Ktedonobacteraceae bacterium. GTDB lineage: Bacteria > Chloroflexota > Ktedonobacteria > Ktedonobacterales > Ktedonobacteraceae > H111-94. The sequence continues at coordinate 269 of DAOTVZ010000130.1, forward strand.
TGCTCCGCGCACGGGATTCCTGGGCCATAATCACGCACCGCCAGCACTACCTCTGTACCCTGGCGACGCGCGCTAATCTTCAATGGAGTACCAGCCGGAGAGTACTTTAATGCGTTATTCACCAGATTGAGAATCACCTGGCGCAGACGCATCGCGTCAGCCTCGACTACCAGGTTGGCGGCAACTTCCACCTCGACTGTGCGCCCACCATGTTTCAAGAGTACACCCAGCATCTCCAGCACATGCTCCACCGGCTCACGCAAAAGAATCGGCTGCAAGTTGATATTTACGGTATCTACCTGCACTCTGCTGGCATCCATAATATTCTCGACCATCAACACCAGTTCATCGCATCCGTGCTGCGCCCTGTGAATAAAACTGGCGCGCGTTTCGCTGGACAGCGAGGCATCGTACTGTGCCAGCAGATCAATATAGCCCTTCACAGCAGTCAGCGGCGTGCGCAGCTCATGCGAGGCCGTCATGATAAACTGATCCTTCAGCACGTCCAACTCCTTCTGACGCTCATAGGCAGCACGCAAGGCCAGCGTCATCCGCGCCGTTTCCAGTAGCGAGGCAAAACGCGCGAGATGCTCCTGCAATACCTCAAAGTCTGGCCCGGCATAAGGTTGATGGTCACCACGCTCCCCCAGTACCAGCACAGCGATCATCTTCCCCTGCACGCGCACAGGGGCCAGCAGCACGTTATCGCTCTGCGCCATCGACATGGGAGCAATGTAGCGCTCAACACGCAAAGGGCATTGAAGCTCTGATGTCATCACTTCGCGCAAGAAGAGCGGACGACGGGCAGCGGCAAGGCGTGTAATAACGGGGTGAGAGCGAGCAAATCCATCGTTCTCTTCTGTACCATCTTCTGCTCTTGCTCCTGATGCTTGCAACACATACTCCACCAATGCTCGTCGCGCCAGTTCACTATCGCTAGCAGTGAGCTTCGGACAGAGATAATACCGATGATGCGCCTCATCCAACACGAACAGACAGACCGCCGTTGTCTCGAAGGTCTGCACCAGCGACGAGGTAATCAGTAAGGCCACCTCATCCAGATTAAGAGGCGTATCGGTCAAGGTTATGGCACTGCTGGAGAGATGACGATAACAAGCCATCTCGTGAAAAAAGAGTCGATCAACGCCCATTCTCACCAGCCATAACAACACGGGCATCAGGAGGGCGGTCAGCACGGCGCAGGCAAGGATATAGAGATCGGGGCTAATTAGCCAGAGCCGGGCGGTAAGAGTGAGGATAAGATACTCCAGCACTATCGTACCAATACCGTTGATAATCCACAAGACAGCCTGACGAATATAGGCGTCAAAAACGAGTATCTGGTAGCGTAAAATAGCATATCCCAATGAAAGCGGGAAGAGAATAAACGAAAGGGTGCTCAATTGTGGATCAACTACCGGGAATATGTTGGAGTTCAATGCTTCAGGGAGGACAGTCAAACATAAGGCAGGTAAAATAGTAACAAAGATACCAACAATATATAAGCGGAATTGCTGACGCTTACGCATCGTAGATGCTTTGATATAAGAGAACAGCATGATGAAAATGGCGCTGATTAGACCGATAGCAAGGTATATGGTGCTTGCCTGCATTGGGGAGGAAGCAGAATTCGCTTTGGCCAAAAACAGATAAAGAGACCACAAGCTAATAGCCGGCGCGAAACATAGTAGCACTGCCCCATAGATCATCACCATCCACAAAATAATAAGAGTTTTAGCAGTATATCGAGCACTATTTTCTATCAAAATATTATAGATTATCTTAAAATAATTTGTGGGGAAAGTGCATAAAAGACATAGTAAAAATGTCAGAGCTATTGTCACCGCAATACGGCTTATGAAAGTTAGCAGACGATCATTTAAGGTAGCTGCGGTCTGCACTATAAATACACATGCCATTGCGCAGCAAAAGCTATAGAGCAGTGTAGCAGCAAGCCGATCACGAGCATAAAACCAGACCAGTGAGCCAATGATAAAGAACATCAACGAGGTGACAAAAGAACTGCCAAAGTAGAGCCATAGTGTAGGTGTGGGATGCAAAGCAGCAAAAGAATCGGTTTTTATGACATTTATCACTGCCAGCGCACAGAAAAGCAAACCGAGACAGATGATGGTCAGTTGTCTCCTGGCAACTACAGGCATGGCAAAAAGACGTTTCATAGCGCATTCATGTGGACAATATCCACATCCCTTTCCCAAGAAAAGTTTGCGAAGATAAAGATCGGCTACGATAGGCGCAACAATGAACGCAACAGCGGAGGGATCGGATGCAAGGCATCGATTTTACGCAGGCACTCTCCGGCGCGCTCACGGTAGAGCAAACTAATGCCCCAGGTTGCCACAATACCTTGCTGCAACGCTGACCGCTCCAGTGCGGGAACAGGTTCCTTTAACTCGCGTGCCGCCAATACGACCGGCAACGTTTTTTTCCCACGTCGGAGGTCCGTTTTGCCAGAGGGCGCAAAGGAGCCTTCTTGTCCCTCTCTCTTTAGTATACCGGATGGCCCATACATTGCCGACTCCTGCAAGATGGCATACAAATCATGGCTATCGTTGTCTAATTGATGGGCAATACCTAATAGTGTTCCCAGCTCAGCAAATAGCGATTGAGATTGCTCATCGGCCTGGGCCAGTACGGCACCGGCAAGACAGGCCAGCGCCATCAAACTACCGGCTTTTTCCGTGGCAATTTCGATACATTCTTCCAGTGTCAACTCAGTAACCGAACGCTGCTCGGCCAATAAATCACGATGCTGTCCCCCGGTTGCTTGCAGCAGGGCAGTTTGAAAAAGCCCTTGCAGGGTCAACACACGAGCAGGCTCTATACCGGCATCTTCTACAGCAAGCAGCAATTGTTGTGAGCAGGCCAGCAGGACGGTAGCGACATTCACCGTGCGTGGTACGCCTAGAACCTGGAGCAGAGCCGTTTGCTCCTCATCCTCAACATCATCCAATAGATCGAGCGCGCAGATAAAACATTCCAGCGCCACCGCTACACTACTTACCGCCTCTAATGATAATGTGGGCTGTACGCACAGGGCCGAGAGAAACGTCAATAAGGCCCATGAACCGGCAGGAGGATACGAGGAAGAGGTTGCTTGCGCCTGCTCAACGCTATAGAGCAGCTTGCCCGGTTGTTGCAAAGCGAAGACGACATCCGCTCTGAGTAAAGGATGTAAAGTTGATAGACAGCTATGAAGCCGCTCACGCAGCAGCGTCTGGTGAGCGGCCAGGATGACTTCAAGTTCTGGAGACATGACAACCGTCGATGGTGGTCATTATGTCCACCAGGTTAGTACCGCCCGTTCGGTCGGCTGCTCAACATTCAAATGGGGGATCAGACGGGCAATGACACTTGCCACACGAGGGGAGAAGCCTTCACGCGCAATTACGTGCTCCGGGGTTTCAACCACCTCTCTACGTAACGACTCATCTACAGAAACACGGCGTACAAAATCAAGGATTTGCTGCTCTTCCATAAGCTCCCTCCTGAACATTCCCAACTTTGCATGCCACTTCGGGCACACAAAAACAGCGTAGGCAAATCAGACAACAACTACACATACACAAGAGTACGCACTACTAGAAAGCACTACAAAAGCTTTGCGGCTTAACAGTAACAATGGTACCTGAAAATCACGCAAAATGCAAGAGCTTATGATGGAAATTAGCACCCGCTATAAATTACCTGTTGGGAAGAAGGACGGATAGCCGTTCAGCAGGCAAGCGGGCGGAGTACCAGCAAGGAATACCCCTTAAAAGATAACGGGTGTAAGCAGCAATGTGCCATAGTAGGGATAAAGTCTCGCGCTTGCCTTGCGAGGCAGGTACCGTACCTCGCGCTGACAATTGACGAACTGACATATTGCCTGTAGAATCAAAACGAAACGTGAAGAGGAGCACCCGGTACGATGGACAATTACAATTGGTCAAGCAATGACGATGAGACACTTTACTCCTTGCCCAATCCCGATCCACTGGGCATTTTGAGTAGCACACATGCGGTGATTGAACAGGGCGAACAGGTATGGATTAATGTGGAACAGGTAGAGGCGCTTGCCCTGCGCTGGCTGCACAGTGGTGCGCTCAAAGCTGCTATGACACCCGCCACTTATTGGGATACGCGCTATCATTTCCACGATGACAGCGAGCGCAGCGTCAATTGGGTGCTGGTGCTGGACGCACTCAATTTTTGCTTTTGGGCCGAGAAGAACCAGCCGCGCTGGCAGGTAGACTATCAAGGCGAAACGTTGAACGGCTATCTGGCAGAGGCCGCCGCGCTCAAACGCGCCATCGAGGAAGGATTTCCAGTGTGGGATGCTACTTTCCTCAGTACTGTGTCGGAGGAGACGGTAGCAACCATCCTGCGCGGCATCCCTGGTTCGGCACCAATTCCCCTGTTTGAGCAGAGAGTACACAATATGCGCGAGGTGGGGCAGGTGCTACTCGCGCAGTTCGATGGGCAATTTAGCAACGCTATAGAGCAGGCTCAGTTCGACGCTGTTCAGCTTGTCCAATTACTAATCAAGTACTTTCCATCGTTTCAGGATCGCGCTCACTATCGCCAGCGCGAGGTACGCTTCTTCAAACGCGCCCAGATTTGTGCGGTCGATCTCTACAACGCCTTCCAGGGCCAACACTGGGGTCGGTTGCAGCATCTTGAGCAACTGACCTGCTTCGCCGATTACAAATTACCACAGGTACTGCGTCACTATTCCGTGATTGAGTATGCACCAGCACTGGCACAACATATCGATCAGCAGGAACCCCTCGCGGCGGGCAGTGAAGAGGAAATTGAGATACGTGCGGCGACCGTCTGGGCCTGTGAACTGCTACGGCGCGCGTTATATTATCATGGCCTCTCCGTGACTGCTGCCGATATCGACCAACTGCTCTGGCTTACCGGCCAGCAAGCTGATGAGATGAAGCCATACCATCGCACGCGCACCATATACTATTAACATTGAACACTGTATAGCACTTTACCTTTATTTCCGTGAGAAGAATATAGCATGCAACTCAACAGACTATTACAAGCTCTGGCGGAGCCGCCACGACATATTCATCAATTATCTGTTTTACCCGATTTGATTGAGATCAGTGGTCTGGCCTATGATTCGCGCGCAGTCACGGCAGGCGATCTCTTTTTTGCTATTCCAGGCACACACACTGATGGTCGCCTCTTTCTCAGCGAAGCTGCGCGCAAGGGGGCCTTGCTGGCTATCGGTGAGGCACTTGAGCATACGGACGATGTGCCCTTACCCTATATTGAGGTGGCGGATGTGCGCGCCGCGCTGGCCGACCTGTCCTGCGCCTTCTACGACTATCCCTCGCAGCACCTCTGCACCATCGGCGTGACAGGCACCGACGGCAAGACCACCACCTGCAATCTGATCAGCCTGATCCTGGAAACAGCGGGCAAACGCACTGGCCTGATGACCACCGCCAATTTTCGTCTGAACGGGCAGGAATGGGAGAACACCACGCGCCAGAGTACGCTAGAGGCACTAGAAATCCAGCAGTTCTTGCGCCGCATGCTTGATCACCAGGCGACGCACGCCGTCATCGAAACAACCTCTCACGGATTAGCCTTGCAACGGGTGCGTGGCTGCGCCTTCGATGTCGGTGTGGTCACAAACATTACGCAAGAACACCTGGATTTTCACAAAACGCTGGCGGCCTACCGGCGGGCCAAAGCGCGCCTGCTGGAAATGCTCGATCCCGCCCGCGATAAGGGGTTGGGTGGTCGGAGTGTCGCCATATTGAACCGCGATGATAGTAATTATGAGTATTTAAAACAATTCTGTCGCGTGCCAATCCTGGATTACGGCCTCGACCCTGCCGCGTCAGTGCGCGCCGTCGATGTACAATTGCAACCGACGCATACCCGTTTCCGCGTCATTTTACCGGACAACGAGTACATTATTGAGACACGACTCGTTGGACAATTCAACGTCAGCAACGCCCTGGCGGCCATCGCGGCCACCTATAGCCAGGGCATTCCCATCGCTACCATCGCGGCAGCCCTGGCCGACATCAAAGGCGTGACCGGACGTATGGAGCGCATTGATGAGGGCCAGCCCTTCACCGTAATTGTTGATTATGCCCATACGGCAGACAGCCTGAGCAAAGTGCTGGCGACGCTGCGTCCGGTCACGCCCGGTCGCCTGATCGTCGTCTTCGGCTCCGCCGGTGAACGTGATCGGCAAAAACGTCCCGCCATGGGACGAATTGCCGCCCAAATGGCAGACTTTTTCGTTATTACTGATGAGGATCCGCGCGAGGAAGATCGAGAGCAGATTTTACGCGAGATTGCCGCCGGGGCGGAAGAGGTTGGCAAACGCAAGGGGCGAGATTTTCTCTGCATCGCGGATCGCGCAGAGGCTATTGGTGCCGCCTTTGCCTCTGCCAGAGCCGGTGACACTGTTCTGCTGGCCGGCAAAGGACACGAACAAAGTATAATTATGGGGCGAACGAAACTACCCTGGGATGACCGGCGAGTCGCGCGCGAACAAATTCATAAAATTTTGCAACAGTAACGTTTTGCTATTGAGAACTATCGCTATACCTGAGATTACTGCATCTCGACTGTGCGGTGGCAGTATATAAAAACACGGTCTGGGAGAGCCTTATGATGCTTCTTTTCTGGTTACTATTACTCTTTATAGCCTGTGGAGTGGCGAGCCTTGTCTTCTGTGGCATCGCCCGACTGCTCTTTCCCACATTTCGTAGTGGGGAACACAAACCGGGAACCCATCGTGTGGATCTGCTCCCCGGCACACACGAGCTAAAATCTATCGAATTGCCGCTCGTCGGTGGCCCTGCCCTCACGCTGGCAATCGTCCTCGCGGGTATACTGGCCGGCTATCTTCTGCATTTTCAGGCCGATCAATGGACGCTGCTACTGCTGGGGCTGGGCGCAACTGTTGGCTATATGCTGGTGGGCTTCATCGATGACTGGCAAAAGGTCTACAGTAAAGAGGGCCTGTCCGAAGGTGCCAAATTTGGCGGCGTCTTGTTTGTCTCTATAGCTGTAGGTGCGCTCTATTTCTTCTTGCTGCCCAGTGGCCGCGAATCGTACAGTCCCTATAAAGACCTGCCCATTATCAGCTCTCTCCTGTGTTCACACCATACCATCGCGCCAACCTGTGCAGTCACATCCGGCATCCCCTACTGGGGCTGGTTCGTCTTCCTGATGCTCCTCACCGGCGCGACCGGCAGCCTGACCTCACTCTCCGTAGATTTTAGTGACGGCCTGGATGGTCTGGCAGGTGGGCTGGTCTTTAGCGCCGCGTTGTCCTTTGCGATCATTGTCACAGGTATTATCGACAAAGCCAATCCCGGCGGCATTGTGCTGGAAGTAATGTCGCTGCTGTGCGCCGCTGCCGTTCTCGGCTATCTGCCCTGGAACTGGCCCTCTTCCTGGGCCGCGCGGCGCAATAATGCCAGGAGGCGTGCCAAAATTATCATGGGCGATAGCGGCGCGCTGGCCCTGGGGGGCATGCTGGCCATGATCGCCATTTTCTCCCGTCAGGAAATTCTGCTCTTCATGGTCGGCGCAGCCTTTGTGCTGGAGGGACTCTCTGCCCTGGTACAGAGCCGCTTGATGACGCCCTTTTTCCGCCGCCGCCTGCAAATGCTGCGCTTCTCCAACACCAAGACCTTCGTACCCCATACCGAATTTCCTTTGCCCTTCCTGGCCACACCCCTACACTGCCATTTCGACCTGCTGGGATGGGACCGCCGCCGTCTGGTCTACGGTGCGTGGGCATTGGGTGCCTGCTTTGGCCTGCTCGGCGTCATGATTAGCGTCGTGCCGCTGGCCTGGGAACGCTATCTGGGCCGCATTATCGTGCTGATTCTGGCGTGGCTGATCTGGTCGAGCGGCTCCTGGTCGAAACGCTATTTCATCGGCACTTATCCATTTACGGCCACCCGCCGCCGTCGCCGCCTGGCGCTCTACTATGGCTATCCCTACACGGTCATGGGCATCAATCTCTTCCACCGTGTCGAGATCACTGCCGCCAGCGAGGATGTCATCGAGACACCGGCAGAAGAGTGGGGCCTGTATCAGCGCATGAACATTTTTGATGCACGCGCGATGCTCGGCCTGTACTGCTATCGCGCAAATTACTTTCCCGCCGCGCTGGCCCAGTGGAATCGTATCCCTGAAAAGAATCGTCTCTTGCGGCCACTGATCGCCAGTCTGCTCGCCGAGGTTGAGGCACGCATGGCCCTGGAGAAACAGGAGACGCAACCGATGCGGCGCGACCAGATTCTGCGCGAACAGCCGCCCATCATCTCCAGCAATCCCGCCGATATGCCCAACCCACACGAGCCAATTCAAAGCGATGAAGCTGCCAACGGCGTGGGGAGAGACTGGCCCGCATTAAATGATTCCCAACAGAATGGCATTTCTCCCTTGCACACCAGCATGACGGAGAACAGAGCCAGTACCCTGAACGGTCGCGCAAATTTAGATACGCCAGAGCAGATACTGCTACCAAAAAACTATCAAGACGAAAATGCCCCGACCACGTCAAGCACGCACTCAAGCTGGCTCTCCCGATTCATACGTCATGCAGCAGAAGAATAACATTTGTACATCGAAGGGCGACCGCAAGGATCGCCCCTACAATAATACAGCACGTGTTTCGCTCGTTTTCATTGTGGAGTCGATCCTTACGGTTGCCCTGACTTATACGTATTTTATATGTCAATTAATACTCATTGAGTATAATTAATCGTGCGCTGATGCTTCTTGTGTTGGCGGATAGTAGGTGCGCATACCGGTGGTAAACCCATGTGGACAGGTTCTGAATGCGATGCGTTGAAGGGCTTCTCCGACCCGCCGCTCCTCATTTTTTTGCAAGTACTCCGCGATCTGTTGCGCTTCCTGCTCGTCGATGGCATAAAACAGGTGCAGGTCATCCACCTCTTTGTGGCACAAGGTCAGCAAATACAGATACTTTTTCATCGCGGTACCTCACCTGACAGTTCTTCACACAAAGCACTCATAGCCATCCAGGCCTCTTGTATAGCCTGATCCTGACCGACCTGCTGCTGGCGCTCTTCCATGAGAGAGGCAATGCGCTCTATACGGGCATTAATGTAGGCATGTGGCGTAGTATAGGCGAGGCCACTGAGGGCCAGCCATGTGGCCTCTTCCTGTAAGGCTTGCTGCGTGCGGAAATACGCCACCTCGCTTTTGGATGGTTCTGGCATGGATATCTCCTTTCACTAATAGAAAATCCCCTTGTTCTCCATCTTACCTTCTTCTCATCCAGAGGAGTACATCACCCATCCATCGCTGCTTCATCATCGATCCAGCACCAACCCATCACCAGCCCATCAACCATCCGATTATTGGAAAGCAAGGCTTGTATAGGAACCTTTCAGCTATGCTTAGAGCAAAGTCCAGATTGAGAGTGGAGGAAAGCAGATGGCGCAAAGACCAAAGACGATGTTATATCAGGAGCGGCAAAGAAAAGGTTGGACACAGAGCCAGCTAGCCCAGAAGCTGAACAGCCTGGAAGAGGAGGGAGAGGCATATGGCGCTGCTACCGCCGATATGATTCGCAAATGGGAGAAAGGCATTCACACCCCAAGTCCTTTTTACCGGCGTCGGCTTTGTCGCCTCTTTAACTGCACTGCGGATCAGCTTGGCTTCGCACTTCCTGAAGAGATGCAGACAATGGGCGTTCCATCGACTGCTCCTTTGCCTCCACGAGAGAACATCGTTGCTGCCAAGAAGTCAAAACGAAGTTGGAGCGACACCATGCAGCAAACCTTTTCTTTACTACAAGTAAACGAACAATCGGATACCACCGTTGAGATGCTACGCACTCTACTAGCCTCCATGCCGGAGGAAACAGCGGCATCAGGGGCGGTACCGCTTTCTCGTCGCCAGTTGCTTGAAATAGGCATAGCTGCTCTGCTCATCCATCTTGCACAGCTTGATAAACAGTGTCTTTCGTTAGCAGAACGAGAAACATTAAGCCGTGTATTGAGCGAAAGTATTAAACACCAGTGGAAGAATTTATTTTCGTCAGAAAATACTTTAATAGTGGCATTCGGGCAGGTTACATTGACTTTAATCCATCAGGCCCACACTTTGATTCATCCATTGGCTTTGCCTTACTTATATGCAGGGGCACATAGTTTAATAGGGATAGGGCTTCATTTCCAGAAACGAGATAAAGATGCTTTACAAGCTTTTCATCATAGCTATATTGCCTCTCTTGCTACCGGCAACGCCTGGTATGTCGTACAAAGCCTCATTTGCCAGGCCGACAGCTACCATGCATTGGGCGAATACACTACGGCTATCCAGGCTATAGAAGAGGCTTTACGGATAGTTACATCTTCTACAGATGAGAATGAGCAAATGACACGAGCGAAAGCCCATCTTTTCACCTGTTGGGCCGATAACGCGATGATGCTTCACGATGATCAAACTACTCAGGCGAAGTTAGAAGTAGCAAGAAAATATCTTGATCCTATCCAACCTGACGAAGAGTTTGATCAAGCGGCATGGCTGCTTATCGCCGGAAAGCATGCACTCCATTCAGGCAACTACCTTACAGCAAAAGAGCATTTTGAGCAAGCTCTTCTAGCCCTCCCTAAGCAATGGTTTTTGCGGCGTGCAATGACATCTATAGGACTGGCAATGGCGTATGCTCGATTGGGACAAAAGCATGCTAGCCTGACCATCGCAAAGGAGTCGATACCTCTCCTTAAGCAAACGAACGCCCCTCTCACGAATCAATGGTTTACAAACTATTTGCAGCAAGACTTACTTGCTACATTTCATACTGATGATGAAATTCAGGGATTTGTAGTTGAAGAATGCCAGCAACTCTCTCAACAGGCACACCTTTTCCATCGGCATTCCTAAGTTCCTCGCTCCTGAGAAAAGCAAAAGGTGAAATAGCGTTTAAGCGTAGTAACGTTCGAGCAAGAGAAGCCCACCAGGAGGCGCAATCTGCTCGTACCACATACGCGCTTTGCCTTCAAGCTGCTGCATACACCACTCACCTACGGCCTCCAGTTTAGCACGAGTGAAAAGCTGTTTATGATCATATGCCGGTGAAGGGTCTCCGGTTTCATAGGGAACAGCAGCAATAAAACGATGTTTCATGATTTTAAGCAGGTTGATCAGGACACGATACATCTCTTCCTCTGTGAAATGCTCAAGGACATGCAACGCTGTTACTGTGTCGAATACACCAATCATGGAGAAATCTTTAGCCAGCAGATTAGCTTGTACAAAGCGCACCATTGTCAGGTGGCGTTCGTGTGCGAGTTTCTGCGCCGCTTGAAAAACCTCTCCATCAATATCAACTCCCACAACTTCGCTCACGAATGGCACACGCTCGGCTAATAACAAGGGAAAATATCCCCCATTGCATGCCGCATCCAAAAAGCGTTCACCCACACTCAGCTCAATAACTCGTTGATACAAGGTCGCTGATGCCCCAAGTGAGCCATAATCAGGCATCTGAGGAGTTGTGGCATTGCTTACCAGTGTCAGCAAGCGTTGCAGGGTATTTGCTCCGAAGTAGTTCCAGGCCCTTCGCACATCATCAGGATAGAGCGTTCCTCCCACAATGCCCGCCATGAACTCCCCTAAAATCTGGTTTGAAGTGATGATGCCAAGAGGTTTTAGCTCCTCTGCCAGATAATGAGAGAGATTGGTATGGAGTTCTTCAGGCGCGAACCAGTGCACGAGAATCAGTGCTGGTTTCTCCGCACGGGTGAACAGCAGGAAATGTCTGGTTTCATGCATTTGATAGCCACCTTCAGCGAAACGCTGTTTCAGCAAGGTGCGGTTCACGCGATAGGCATTGACAACAATCGCGTCGCCAACGCGCACGCTACGCTCCTGAATGGGGATTTTTCGTCTGAGACGAGGAGAAGTGACGGTAGCAGATTGGCTCTTAACCATTGATCAATCCTTCCTGCTCTGGAACACAAGGCGGTATCAGGTATATTGCTGCTTGCTATTGTAGCACGCTACCTACCATATTCGTAGGGTGCGGTAACACTTCGTTCTATCACAAGAAAGCCGCCCACACACTCTTCATACCAGTAACGGGCGTGGCCCCGCCACTGCTCCACACACCATTGTCCCACAGCTTCAAGCTTAGCATGAGTAAAGGTCTGCTGATGGCCGTAGATTTTTTCTGGCTCCGACTCATAGGGCACAGCGATGACCAGACGCTGCGTGGTAACGGCAAGCAAATTGAGCAAGACCTTGTCCATCTGGGCCTCAGTGAAATGCTCAAGCACGTCAAGAGCAACCACCGTATCAAAGCTCCCCAGCCTCTTTACCTCATCTTCTAAGAGGTCGGCCTGCACAAATTGTACATGACGCAGGCGCTTCTCTTCGACAAGCGCGCGCAGAATCGGAAAATTCTCGTTCTGAATATCGAGGCCGACGATCCGTTTGAGCGTGGGGATACGTTCGGCAACCAGCAGGGTCAGAAAGCCGAATAAGCAACCGGCGTCCAGTAAACTTTCACCGAGAGGCAGTTGACAGACACGCCGATACAGGGTCGCAAAAGCATCCATATTGGATTGAGGATATGGATGGGGCATGTTGGTATCGAGCAGGTGATGATACTGGCTTAAGGTATTCGTGGCGTAGCGATAAAAAGCTTGCTGAGGGTCGGTGGGAGCAAGGGAACAGATAATAGCAGCAATCATTAACCCGAAATCGTCGGCCTGACAAACAAATCCCGCCGGGCGAAGTTCCTGCATGATGTGGCTACCGAGATCAGCATTGATTTTCTCTGGAGCAAACCAGTGTACAAAAACAGGCGTTGGCGCTGTGGAACGAGTGAAGACGAGAAAACGAGGCATTTCGTGTATCTGATAGCCACCCTCAGCAAAACGCTGTTTCAGTAACGCGCGGTTCGCGTGAAAGGCGTTGACCACAATGGCATCGCCAATACGCACACTGCGTTCTTGAATAGAGATTTTTCTGTGGGGACGAGGAGAAATGCGGGTACCAGACTGGCTCTCGATCATACTCTTTCCTTCCTGATGTTGTCGAAGTGTTCTCAAGATATTGTACCACGCCATGTACCACAACATTAAAAACACTTTCCCATAACTCTTCCTTAGCGGTGAGAAATATGGTATAGTTGGTTCGATTTTTTAATCGAATCCGCGAACTATTCCATAAGGATACTGTGAACTACTAAATAGTACTCTACCATTCTTGCTGCTAAACTTAGCGGTAACAAACGATGTTCAGGCACTCAGTACACTGACGGAGAAGACTCACATGCGTTTCTGCTTTATTGTCGAGGAACAATATCGCCATGACCCGATGCCAATGGTTGTAGCCGACCAGTTGCAGCAATGGGGGCATTCCATCGACATTCTGGAACCACAGGAAACCGTCACTTGCTTATCGACTTTGCAGAATCAGGGCTACGATGCCTATGTCCTCAAAGCTATCGCCGATGGCCCCGGCCTGAGCATTCTGGAAGCAGCGGAGGCAGTAGGCATTCCGACCATTAATAGCTCGCGCGCCATTCGCCTGGTGCGCGATAAAGCGGTCGCTGCCGCCTTCGCCCATGCACATGGGTTGCCGATGCCGCTCACCTACTTTGTGGCCCACCCGCGTCTGCTGGCCCAGATTCCGGCGGGGGACTACCCCCTGGTGGTCAAACCGAGCAACGGAAGTTCATGCCGGGACATTTATCGCCTGAACAGCCCCGCTGACCTCGCGGCGCTCAGTATTGCAGAAACGCACGAGAGTTTCTTTTTAGCCCAACGCTACGCGGAAAACACAGGCTTCGATATCAAAGTCTACGTCACCGGACGCGAGGTCTATGCAGCTCTTGCCCGGACCTCGCCTCTGCATAGCACAGTGGAGGAGAAGTTTATTCCCCTGACGCCTGCGTTGCGCAAACTCGCATTACGTATCGGGCGCATCTTTGGTCTGGACATCTATGGCATCGACGTCGTTGAAACACCCGATGGTTACGCAGTACTGGACATCAATGACTTTCCCAGCTTCGGAGGCGTGCCACGAGCTGTGGTACGCATCGCCGAATATATCCTGCACGCCACCAAACGCGCTGAAGTGCAACGAGAGAGGGAACAGAGCCGTTCTGCTTCCATTGACGTATCAACATCTACTATTGCACGTGTGTACCATCAGCATCCATCGCCTGTGATGGATGAAAAGGACGCTTTACTGCTCGACTCTTGTTCTCATATCCCACTGTAGGGAGTAAACAACCATGCCTACTATTTGCCTGATCATGGACAACCCGGAGACCCCACGTCATCCGGTGATTGCCGTCGCACTGAACCATCTGAGTGCTTCCCACACGGTACGGATGCTCGATGTGCGCACACTCAACGCGGAGGAGACTATCGCGCAAGAGGCACACTATCCACAGGCCGACCTGTACCTGCTGAAATCACACGCCCCGCAGGCACTGGCGCTGGCTGCGTACCTGGAGCCACGTGGGGCCAGAGTTATCAATAGCTGGGCCTCATCGGTCGCCTGCCAGAATCGCGGTTTAATGACACAACGGATGAACGAGGCCCACTTACCCTGGCCACGCACATGGATATTCACGACGCTGCGCGAGGCGCTCAATACCCCCACTCAATTCGCAGACCTGCCGTTCCCGCTCATCGTGAAGAGTGGCTACAGCCATCGCGGCGATCTGGTGGCAAAGGTAGACTCGCTCGCCGCGTTGCAGGCGCTCAGCCCACAGTGGGATCGAGAGCCGGTCATTCTGCAAGAGTTCGCGGCGGGCGATGGCTGGGACATCAAATTATGGGTGATCGACCAGCATATCTACGCCGCCCGTCGTCGCTCGGCACTCGACGCCCACGCTTCCCCGAAGGATTATCCCATTCCAACGGAAGAGCTACCCGCCGACTGGTTGCAGATTACGCGCGAGATCGGGCGCGTCTTCAATCTGCGACTCTACGGCGTTGATCTCTTAATCACTGCTCGCGGCCCTGTAATCGTCGATGTCAACTCCTTTCCAGGTTTTCGTGGTGTGCCTGGGGCCGATTCCGCCCTGGTCACGCTGGTTGAACAAGCGCTACAAGAAAGGTAAGTATCATCATGAACCAGCCGGTGACAGACCTTTCTCCCACCATCATGGATCTTCCATCCATTGTCCTGCGTCTGTATGAGCGGGTACAACAACCATTGCAGGAGAACGGCGAGCCTGTCAATCTCTTCGTGCGCTACCTGCGCCGCAAAGCCGAACGCGGGCTGGCCGTCATCTATGCGGTTGGCACTCAACATGCCAGCAAAACAGAGCAGCATCGTCCACAGCGCACCGTGAGCCTGACGCTGGACGAGCAGGCACTGGATGGCGCTCGCATTCGCTTTAGCCGGAGCGCCATCGAGCAAGCCCCCCTCACCCTACTGCCTTCTGGCATCCTTGAGGCAACCACGCTGGGCCTTTCAGTGCAGGCATTCCCCGCCGATAATCACCTGCCTGCCCTGGCCACCAGTTGCGATACATCTCCCCAGGGGCCGCTGTTTAACGTGTTGCAGGAGATGGCACGGGTACAATTGCAAGATCAACGCTGGAACTTGCAGAGCGCCCGTGCAGAGCCGGTGCGCTACAAACCGGCGAACCGCTGCGTGATCCGCTACCGGCTTAACCTGCGCCACCCCGAACAAGATGAAGAACGCGCACTGACACTCTTCGGCAAAGTGTACGCCAAGCCGACACAGGCGCTGACAGTGCAGCAATTACAGCAACAGCTTTACGCGGAACAACAGGACACACAGCCATTCCTGCCTCGTCCCCTCGGTATCATTGAAGCAGCAGGTTTGACCTTCAACGAGGCTGTAGAAGCTCCATCAACCACCGCCGATGCGAGCAATGCCGACCGTTGGACAGTTCTACGCACCGGCACACGCGCCCTCCTCCCCGCCTTCACACGTGGTTCCGGTGGGCAGCTCCTTGAGGTACTGATCCCAGAGGAAGAACTACAGCTTACCGGTCAGGCGCTGGCCCGCTTGCATACCAGCACCATCACGCTGCCATCAGATACCTTACGCACGGGGGCCAAAGAGGCCAAACGCGCCCTCGAACGAGCCGCGCTCATTGCCGGGCGCTACACCGCTCAAGCGACAGAGGTACAGCAACTGGCCCGACGGCTTGCCAGCCGCTTAAGCAGCTTGCAGCCCCCGGAGTATCGACCCGCGCACGGTGGTTTCAAGGCCAGCCAGTTGCTCTTCCACAGCCATCGCGTCTTTGTTGTTGATTTCGATGGCCTCTGTCTGGCCGACCCGGCGCTCGATGTCGGCTACTTCCTGGCCTACCTGCGTCCCAGCGGCCTCTGGTACCATCGACAGGGTACACGGGCCTGGTTCGAGGCGGCGGCAGAGACATTTCGCCGCTCCTACCGCGAGGCCATGCTCGCTCACGGGATATCGTCAAACACGATTGATGCAACGCTGGCGCGCGCGCGCGACTACGAAGCTGCGCTACTCTTCAAGATCGCCACACGCCGGGTCAATCGCCTCAATAGCCCTCGTCCACAAGAACTCGTTTCCATACTCAATGAAATTGCCTCTTGCCTGAGCGATCCGGCAGAAAGGGGGAATAGCTAATGCTCTTTAGCTTCCTCTTCAAAAACTTACGTGGCTATCGCTTTCTCGTCGTTCTCGTCATGATAGCCGCAGTACTCCAGGTGGTGGTGGCCCAGGGTCTACTTTTCGCCGGTAAATTTATGCTAGACAAGGTGA
>DAOTVZ010000131.1:0-5200 GCA_034436045.1 Ktedonobacteraceae bacterium
GGTTGCTGGTTCGACGGGCAAAATTGCTTGCAGCTCTGTAGCTTTCCGGCCTATGACCAGCACCTCGCTTACCCGGCGGCGCAATGGGTCACGTATGGTATGGTACGCTCGCTCTGGAACTACTCAACCCTGAATGGACAGCCCGTTGCCATCAATCAACCTGACCTTGATGAACAGGGAGCCGGGCTAGACGAACATCGTCTTCCTTTCAATATCTCCTGGTCACACAACCAATGGCACGTAACAACAGCTTTTAGCGATAAGAGCCTGCTATCAAACAACACCAGCCCATTTTGCTATCCGGCACAGGACGATTTCTTCCAGTATAATCTGCTGCATATGCTTACTGGCAACATTCAATCGGTGCTTGCCTTCAACCTCGACTACCAGACCACGCCCAACCCGGCTGACGGCTGCATCGTTACACTTAACCTGGGCCAGTATGCACCGCCCGGCATACCCGAAACGCTGGGTGATGTAGAATATATGGAACGCTTTGGCGTCTTTGTCGCACTGAATAGGATGGCACAAAAGCTGTGGCCCCCACCTTCTCCCCCTATGGCCGATAGCTATGAACAGCAACTTGCACAACAGGCCGCCACTCTCCCAAACCAGAACAACCTCACGGTAAAATACAGTGGCAACGTTGTGAAATAATCAGTGGTCAGCGACGTTGGCGTTGACGCATCACGAAAATGGAGAAAATAAAGGCCAGAAAACCGGCAATACACAGTGGCAGCCCGACCTGAGCATCGCCGGTCGCGGCCCACGCCCCTGCACCCACAATCTCTAACACCAATCCACCAATAAAAAGTAGCACAATCGCCAATAGTGACCGCTCAAAAGGCGCACGAATATCCTGTACACCATAGACCGGCGCGGCTGCTCTGACCTCACCAGAGAATACTGATGGCGTATCCGTCGTTTCTTCTACCTGAGCATTCGCATCAGACACATAGGTCTCTACCGCCTGACGCAGTATATGAATCAGTTGACTGGCCTGCTTCTGTGCTGTGCGCAAATAGACCTTGCGTTTGCCATCACTCAGCAGCAATTCACGAAATAGTGGCTCATAGCTCTTGTTACGCTGCGAGATGGTCGTGAGCCTGGGTAATTCTAGCGCATCAAAAAAGAGATGCGTCCGTGGAAAAGTCTTCAGGGCATAGCCGATGACACGCTGATTGGTCACAACTACATCGACCGGCGTAGCATGCCCCTCTTGCTCCGGCAGACCACCATCCCAGATCGCCGGAACATTGAGCAAAGGAATTTCATCGGGCCGCATATGCTCCCTCAGCCCTTTCAATCGTGCCAATATTTTTTGCGCGTTGCGTGTTACCTCTGTTTGCTCAACCATTGCCTGTGGTATCCTTTACCTGTGTATGGCGTTATTATAGCACCGAAAGTGAACTGGAATGGAGGAAATACAATGAAACAGCTGCTTTCTCCTTTACTAGAAATCATATAAAGGCTATAGGAAACAGAAGAGAACAGCAGACTAAATCCAACTATACGATATTCAGTTTAACGTTCGCATCCTTATTCGGTTCAAACTCGTGAGCTATTACGAATACTATTCGTGCTGAACGGTCTACATCACATTCCACTGTATCGTATCAACAACTTACGAGGGAACATATCATGTTGTCGAATTTGCTCGCGGCACGCGCGCAGATGATAAACATAAAGACATGCCGGTTCTAAAATAAACAACGACAGGAACTCATTCATATGCAAGATCAGCATGAAGAACACATAGCTTCATTGCAAGAGCAGGCTGGCCAGAGGCAACCGAACAGTAGTAAGCATGTCTCTGACCATCTGGCGAATGAACGTACCTTTTTAGCATGGCTACGCACTGGCATCGCAACCATCGCGTTTGGCTTCGTCGTAGCCCGTTTCGGACTTTTATTAAATGAGCTACAGGTTAAACACCAGCACGCCGTCTCCGCCCACTATTCGACGGAATTTGGTGCCGCGCTCATCATTCTTGGTGTCGCCATCATTATTGCCGCATTATGCAATTTTCTACATAATCGCCGTCTTATCGATACTGAGACGTTCCGGCCTCGGACAGGGTTTGCCATCGTGCTAACGACTCTGGCCAGTCTTATCGGTATCTTACTAGCTATCTATCTATTTTTTACCGTGTAGGAAAAAAATCCGCTTATGTTTATGCCAATGTTCACATAAGCGGATTATGATTATAGATGCAACCGACCTGTTAGCGCCCTGGCTTGAGCAATTTGTGATAGAGGCCAAACAGCAGGAAGGTCGGGGGCCACTGACCGACGAAAATACTCCAGTCGCGCTTGTTCATAGTGAATAGAGCGGCTGAAGCGAGAATAGAGCTAAGCGCCGCCCAGTACCAGACCTCATCGGGAACCCGGTCGGTCACACGAAAGAACCGTTCCTGTGCAGTTCTGGTAGTTGCAGCCGTATCGAGTGTTTTTGCCATAGAGTTGCTATATCCTTTCCATGCAGATCCAGCAAGAACTCCTTCACAGACGGGATAGATGGAAGTGACAAGATGCTATACAGGTATCACAGATGATGATGGTGAAGTTCAAAGAGAATTTTGCATCTACCACTTTTTCTCAACCATACTATCCCCAGTATTATCTGAGTCTAGCCTGGACACGCAATGCAACGTTCCCTGGTTTCACTCAACAACCGACACGCCACCTCAGCCTTTTGACTTTTTGCGGCAAACACCTTACTATTTCTATGAGACTATTCGCGCGCTCTGGCCATTGTGTCATAGCGCATTTCTATAGAATACGAACAGAGAGAGAGATTATGAGTGAGACACATACTCTACCGCCCGCGAGCAGCACGGGGCTACCATCCTGGCGCATCTGGCTGAAAACAGGCCGCCCTTTTTCTCTGACAGCAACGGTAACACCTATTCTGGTGGGTAGCGCGCTGGCCGCTTATATGGGCCGCTTCAACTGGGGCCTTTTCCTGATAACCCTTTTCGCCGGTCTGTTTCTTCAAATCGGCACCAACTACTTTAATGAATACTTTGACTACCGCTATGGCCTGGATCATCCCGGCTCCCTCGGCTCAACGACCGTCATCTTTCGCAAGGAGATGAGCGCCGGGCAGGTACTGGGCGGCGGCATCTTCTGCTTTGCGATGGCGACGTTGCTCGGTATTATCCTCATCATCCTGGTCAGCCCCGCTATTATCCTCTTTGGCCTGGCCGCGCTGGCTATCGGCTATTTCTACAGCGCCGAACCATTCAAACTCGCCAGCCGGGGCCTGGGCGACGTAATGGTCTATATTGCGATGGGTTTCCTGATGACCTGGGGAGCTTACTTTGTGCAACTCCACAACTGGTCATGGTCGGCCTTCGCCGCCAGTGTCCCCGTCGGCTTCATCGTGGTAGCCATTCTCAATATGAACAACGTGCGCGACTACCAGGACGACCTGGCCGTCAACAAACGCACACTCCCTGTGCGCTTCGGTCAACGCTTTGGGCAGTGGTTTCACGCCTTTCTTTTAATAGGCAGCTACGTGGCCGTCACTATCTTCGCCCTGACCGGCCTGCTACCACTCTTGAGCCTGCTCGTCTGGTTCACCTTCCCGCTAGCTTTTACTAACGTGCGCGACGTGCTGAGCGCAACCAACCGCTCCGCCTTCATCGTGGGTATCAAACGCACCTCGTTTCTGCACCTCGAATTTGGGGCCGTACTGGCGCTCGGTATCCTGCTAGCAATCTTTTTCAAGCACTAAAAGCAAACAGAACAGGATATATCTTAATGATAGAAGATAGAGATGCATTGTACGCATATCTTTTGCAAGAGTACAATCAGCCTTTTTCCGGCTGGGATTTCAGCTATCTCAATGGGAGATATGAGACGATCCATGCATCCGATATGTGGGACTATAAAGACTCAATTCGCAAGGCCATGGCGTCTGCCCAGAGTCTGCTCGATATTGACACGGGAGGCGGCGAATTTCTAGCTTCGCTACAGCCACTCCCGCTACAAACCTGTGCAACCGAGAGCTATCCACCCAACATCCCTGTAGCCCGGCAAAGGCTTGAACCATTGGGCGTTACCGTCTATGCTGTCGATGACAAAAGCCATGTGCCCTTCGTGGACAACCAGTTCGATCTCATCATCTGCCGTCATGGCTCCTATGCGCCGCCGGAACTCCTGCGCATTCTGAAATCTGGACGTCAATTCATTACACAGCAAGTTGGGGGCGAAACCAATAAGGAACTTCATATCCTACTGGATGCGCCCCCTTATTCTTTTGCTGATTGGACACTGCAACGTGCTGCCAATGAACTGGAGCAGGCCGGTTTCCAGGTTCTTGAGCAACGCGAAGCTTTCCTCCTCGCACGCTATTACGATATCGGCGCACTGGTGTACTATCTCAAAGCCATTCCCTGGCAAATTCCTGATTTCTCAGTGGAGAAATACTTCGATAAGCTGCTGGCGCTACACAAGCAAATTCAACAGCAGGGAGCTATCGAGGCCCATTTTCATCAGTTTTTTATCATAGCGCAAAAAGCGCTATAGAGCCTTTTGTCCATAATTGTTTGTCCAGAAAGCATGCAGCTTAGCAACCTCATCATCTGGTAACAATACAGGGGTGCCAAGCTGGCGGGCGATGGCATAGACCTTCGCGCTATCTTCCAGTGCATGCGCGATAGAAAAGGTCAGGGGCAGGTTGACGCCAACGACCATTGCACCGTGATTGCCCCAGATGACCGCAACATGCTCGCCCAGTGTTTGCGCGATCAGTTCCGCGAACTCTGGCGTACCAGACATCTGGTAGGGCGCAATCGGTACCTTGCCGCCCAGGCAGAGCGCGGATTCCGCCAGCACCATTGGAAACTCCTGATAGACCACGCCGAAGGCAGTGGCATAGGGCGAATGCGTATGCATCACACAGTTAATGTCGCGTCGTCTCCGCAAGATCAATGTATGCAAGGGTGTCTCTACCGACGGCTTCCACTTGCCTTCAATAATCTCGCCCATCTCATCCACCACCACAATATCCTCCGCCGTGAGTAGCTCATAATCTGCCCCGCTAGGCGTAATGCAGATCAAGCCGCTCTCAGGGTCACGTGCACTCAGATTGCCCTGAGTGGCTTGCACGAGTTGACTGGTATACATTTTTCGCGCATAGCGCGCTACCTCGGCACGCAATTCGGCCAGACGCATACGTTCCTTCCTCTCTATTC
>DAOTVZ010000132.1:0-9812 GCA_034436045.1 Ktedonobacteraceae bacterium
TTGCTCGCACAAGGGCGTATCCTCATCTTGAGAACATTTATCCCAGATCGTCCCGGCGAATTAAGGCGACTCCTGGCCTGCATCGCAGACCTGGATGCAAATATTCGCATGATGAATTATCGCCCGACCTTACAATCCTTGCCCATTCAAGACACTGAAGTCACCCTCACCCTGGACACCCGCAACCACAACCATATCGACCAGTTGCTCGCAACTTTGCAGGAGCAAGGCTACGCAGTCACTAGACTCCAGGAACATTCGACAGGAGCTAATATGCACAGAAACCAGATGAAGTAAGCAGAATACCTGGCCTTTAAACTACTTCCAGCCCATCAATCCCTGGCAACTCAGGATACGGCGCGTGTGGCTCGCGCTGATACCAGAAGGCAACTGAGGCAATATCATCCTGCAGAGGAAGATAACGCCCTCCACTGCGCCAACCCAGCGCCTGGATGACCACGCGCAGATCCCGCTCGAAGCGGATCGGATCCATGATGTGCCAACGATACATCCCGAAGCGCTGCTGGCTACGATACAGCCCATCTGGCTTGATGACCTGGGGCAGACCGAGAAAAGGCGTGGAATACACGCCGTATTCCCCTCTGGGATCCTCGAAGCACCAGGCACCGCCGAAATAATCTTCGGTCCCAGTACCACAGATCGTTGGAAACTCCTCATCTCCGTCCAGGTAAAATTTGATCTCACCCTCACCCCACCAGCCCGTGTTGTTGCTCTGCCAGGCAAGATAAGTGCCCACATAATGCCCCTGACCATGCACATTGTCGAGCAACGTATGCACCTCCTTATAGCGCAAGGGGTTACTGCGCCGCCATTGCGCGTGGAAGTAAGCCATGTCGTCCGGCACCTCGGTCAGCGTATAGTCAATCTGATAGTAGACAACAGCCTCTTCATGCCCCAGATTCTCCAGCGTCAGGCGCGCACCCTGGCGGAAAGGCATCTGCCAGTACGCATTCATCCCCCCCGCCGGGTTCACCGCCACAGGCAACGAATTGACATTACAGCGCTCACACCAGCCGTTCACGAAGAAATCACCGAGCGGACACTCAATCGATGGCTCCCTCTCATCATCCCAGTACGCCCGCAGGATGAGACGACGCCAGTTAGCCGGAAAAGTCGTAATCCAGAGGTGCTGAATCGCTCCAGACTGCTGAATCTCGGCCAGAGAAAATGTGCTTGAGGGAACAACTACAACTGAAGGTGAGATCTTCCAACCCTGCCCCAGCTCGCGCGCATGGAATGCACCAGTTCCCTCTGTGGCCATGCCACCTCGCCCTTTCTCACCGCTGAAATTCTCCGCGCTGATCGAACGGGTCTGCGCATGCGAAAGCCGCGCCAGGTTGCCCAACCCCAGACCGAGACCGGTAAAGCTATCATTTTTCATCATCTACCTGTGCCATTTTTAGTATCCTGCGTTCGCGTCATGCTCACACCATCACGAGCTAACGCGAACACAGATACCACTCCTACCCTTGAATCCCATAAAAGTCCTGTTGGCCCTTACAAGATCCCAGGGCTTCCACAACAGCCTACACAGCTTCTTCAATCAGTGTGCGACCGGTAAATTGACTATTGTACAGGTCGGCATAGAAACCTCGCCGCGCCAGCAATTCCTCATGCGTACCCTGCTCAATAATCGTACCATGATTCATCACCAGTATCAGATCCGCATCCCGAATAGTGGAAAGGCGGTGCGCAATCACAAAACTCGTGCGCCCCTTCATTAATTCCGTCATCGCCTTCTGAATCTGTATCTCTGTGCGCGTATCTACACTACTGGTCGCTTCATCCAGAATCAGTATCTCTGGATTGGCCAGAAAAGCACGTGCAATCGTCAGCAACTGCTTCTGACCCTGCGAGATGTTGCTGGCTTCCTCATTCAGCACCGTGTTATACCCATCCGGCAAGGTCCTGATAAAGTGATCGGCATTGGCTGCCTTCGCCGCCCTCACAATCTCCTCTTCTGTCGCATCCTCTCGACCATAAGCGATATTATCACGGATAGTGCCGTTAAACAGCCAGGTATCTTGTAACACCATACCGAACATACGACGCAGATTCCCACGCTTGATCTCGGTAATATCCACGCCATCTACAAGAATTCGCCCCCTATTGACCTCATAGAAACGCATCAACAAGTTCACCAGCGTCGTCTTGCCTGCGCCTGTCGGCCCGACAATAGCAATCGTTTGCCCAGGCTTGACATCGATGTTCATATCCTGTATCAGCATCGCATCTTCACTATAGCCGAAGTATACATGTTCAAAGCGTACCGCGCCTTCTGGATGCTCGATCACCTTCGCATTGACCGCCTCCGGTACCTCCTCCTCCTCATCAAGCAGCTCAAAGAGACGTTCCGCCGAAGCCATCGCCGACTGAATAATGTTGGCAAAGTTCGCCAACTGCGTAATCGGCTGCGTAAATTGTTGCGCATACTGAATGAAGGCCTGCACATCACCAATGCTGATAGCATTCTTCGTGACCATAATACCGCCTACTACCGCCACAAAAACATAACCAATATTTCCCACAAACCGCATCAACGGCATGATGATCCCCGACACGAATTGCGCCTTCCAGCCCGCTTCGTACAGCCTCTCGTTACGCACAGTAAACTCTGCCATCGACGCCTCTTCACGCCCAAACGCCTTTACGATCTTGTGCCCCGTATACATCTCTTCCACGTGCCCATTTAGCTCCCCAAGCGCACGCTGCTGCTGCCTGAAGTACTCCTGCGAACGTTTCGCAATCCCCATCACAATAAAGAGGCTCAACGGAAGCGTCAGCACCACAATCAAGCTCAAAAGTGGGCTGATAATCAGCATCATCACTACCACACCCACCAGCGTGACCACCGAGATAATCAACTGCGTCACACTCTGTTGCAGCGTCGTGCTGAGGTTGTCCATATCGTTGACCGCACGACTCATGATCTCCCCATGCGTCCGTGAGTCAAAGTAGCGCAATGGCAAACGCGAGAGCTTCTCGTCAACCTCTTTGCGCAACTGATACATTGTGCGCTGCGCCACCCCCGCCATGATGTACTGCTGAATGTACATGAAAATCGCGCTAATCACATACAAACCTAGCAAGATCAACAGGACAGTGGCAATATAATGAAAGTCAATCGCAGGCACCGGCTGGCCTAGCATCTTTGCCTTGTACTGCGCCAGCAGACCATCAAACAATTTGGTCGTCGCCATGCCCAGTATCTTGGGGCCAACTATATTAAAAACGGTACCAATGATCGCTGTAATCAACACTACCAGCAAAAGGAACCTTTGTGGCCAGAAGTAACCCATCAGGCGCTTAAACGTTCCTCGAAAATCTTTGGCCTTCTCCACCGGTCGCCCCATTGCACCCCAACCTCCGCGTCCCATCGGCCCAGGTCCAGACGTACTCTGTGTTCTACGCTCCTGGCTCATGCTATTCCCTCCGCAATCTCTTCACTAGACAGTTGTGAGGCCACAATCTCACGATACACCTCATTCGTCCGCATCAACTCCCGATGCGTGCCAACCCCAACCAGATGCCCTTCGTCCAACACCAGTATCCGGTCAGCATCCATCACGGTACTCACACGCTGCGCCACTATCAACACCGTCGCATCACGAGTCTCCTTCTTCAAAGCCGCACGCAATTTGGCATCCGTCTTGAAATCTAGCGCGGAGAAACTATCATCGAAAATGTATATTTCCGGCCTTCTGACTAGAGCGCGCGCAATCGAAAGACGCTGCTTTTGGCCCCCCGAAACGTTCGTACCACCTTGCGCAATAAAAGAGTTAAAGCCTTCTGGCAATTTTTCAATGAACTCCATCGCCTGCGCTACCTCAGCAGCATGCCGCACCTCTTCATCAGTCGCATCCTCTTTGCCATATCGAATATTCTCAGCAATCGTGCCGGAGAATAGCACCGCCTTCTGCGGCACAAAACCAATCTTCGACCGCAGATACTCCTGCGACATCTCCCGCACATCAACACCATCTACCAATACCTGCCCACTATCAACATCATAAAAACGTGGTATGAGGTTGATCAGCGTCGATTTGCCCGCTCCCGTACCTCCTATAATCGCGGTCACTTCACCCGGAGCCGCCACAAAGGAAATGTGTGACAGCGCTGGCTCTTCCGCCCCCGGATAGCTGAACGTCACGTCGCGAAACTCTACATAGCCCCTCTGCTCATCTGCCGTCTTCACCTGCTCAGCATCCTGAATACTCGGCACGATCTCCAGCACCTCGCTAATACGTGCCGCCGACGCCTCTGCACGCGGCAACATGATAAACATCATCGATACCATCAACAACGCAAAGAGAATCTGCATGGCATATTGCAAAAATGCTATCAAGGCCCCTACCTGCATCTCCCCATTACTAATGCGAATTGCCCCAAACCATAGAATCGCAACGCTTGACACATTGAGAACAAACATCATCAACGGCATCAGCAAGGCAATCAGCCGGTTGACGCGAATCGATACATCCGTCAAGTCATAGTTGGCTTGATCAAACCGCCTCTCCTCATACTTCTGTCGATCAAAAGCGCGCACTACACGCACGCCCGTCAACCCCTCGTCCAGAATCAAATTCAACTTATCCAGCTTCACCTGCATCACACGAAACATCGGGATCGCCCTGCTCATCAAGAGGATAATGGCTAGCGCCAGCACGGGAATGACTACCACTAGAATCCAGGAGAGTCCAACATCCTGATTGAGCGCTAGAATAATACCCGCTACCATCGTAATCGGAGCAGTAATCATCATGCTCAAAATAATGACCATGACTTGCTGTACCTGCGTCGTATCATTCGTAGTGCGTGTAATCAATGAAGCTGTGCCCAATGTATCAAACGCATGTAACGAGAATTGTTCTACCCGCTTGAAAATCTCGGCACGCACCAGTTTACCAAAACCGGTCGCCACACGCGATGAAAAGAAGATACCCACAACGGCAGCAATGGTGCCTCCAATAGCTACCAGCGACATGACTCCACCAACACGCCAGATGTAGCCTGTATCTCCTTTCACAATACCATTATCAACAATATCCGCCATCAATGTGGGCAGATACAGATTTGCCATCGCCTGTGCAAAAGCCAGCACTACTACCAACACGAGGAGTAATCTGTACGGCTTCAAAAACCGCAACAATTTAATCATTCCTTTTCTCCTCCATCTTTATTGAAAAAATCATATTCATCATCCTCTTGCTCCCGGAAGTAGCGTGAGGCCTTGAATAAAAGCTCCGCAAGCTGATTGCTCTCTTCCTCCCCCAGATAGTCTGCTAATCCCTGAAAAAAAACCATAAAAGCTTCCTCAGCCCGGTCAGCAATATCCTCACCCCGCTTGCTCAGCACTATCCCCACCGAGCGCCTGTCGGTCGGATCAACATGCCGCTCAATCAACCCATGAGCCTCCAGCCCTTTGAGTATCTGCGTCACTGTAGGAGAGGTCACATGCATCAATTTACTTATCTCCGAAACCTTCATCTCGTGAGTTCCTGGTTTCTTCGCATGCTTGAGCAGGAATAAAACCCCTACTTCACTCTGCTTACATCCCGCAAAATTTTGATGCACCGCCATCCTACTGAACTGCATAAAAGACTTATTAAATTGCCTCAAAGACTGCGCTAGCCTCCTTGCTGTCGTTTCGGCAGTCTTATTCATAACAATTCCCTCCTACTTCATTAGGTTACCAAACAATATGCCAACAAATTTATTAGGCAACCTAATTATATGCCGGGATTATAAAGCTGTCAAGGGGCAATGTGGGAATATGGAGCATACCCGAAAAAACTTATCTGCAACCCACCGGATAGACGGCGACATCAGCCAACGGGATATAGATAGCAATATCCCTCGTGAATACGAGGCACGGAGGTCTTATGCTCGCTCAAACCGGTTTAAGCACTTGATACGGCTCCGGCGGCAATTCGACGGTAATCACATCCCCCACCCGCACCTCACCATCTACCAGCACAACCCCCATCACTCCCGCCTTACGAATCAACTTTCCCTCCCCATCCCGCTCCAGCACCGCCGCCATTAATCCCGCCTGAAAATCATCCAGTTGCACACATGGATTACGCAACCCTGTTATCTCAATCACCGCCCTATCTCCAATATGCAGGCGTGTTCCAACCGGTAGCTTGAGCAGATCAATCCCACGGGTCGTAATATTCTCTCCCATATCACCCGCCGACACAGTGAAACCTTTTATCCGCAGCTCATCATGTAGTTCCGCATGTATCAGATGTACCTGTCGCAGATTAGGCTGATTCGGATCAACCGCCACCCGCGAACGATGCTTGACCGTCTCACCAGCATGCGCATCTCCCTCCACACCTAACCCGGCCAGCAATCGAATACTGTCCTGCTTCCTCTTGCTAAATGTATGCGTTGAACTCAGACTCACCGCCGTCACAACGCCTGTCATAAATTTGTCCTTCCTTCTACCCCAACTTCACTCATTGAATAAATCGATAATTCCGCTCGTCGAAACGCCTTGTACGCTCTCTAAACTCAAACGTGAAACCCGGCCAGAGTGTAGTATTACGCCCATTCGTCGCCAGGTACCAGCTTTTGCAACCACCAGATGTCCAGACCGTTCCCTTCATCCTCCGCTGCACCTCTTCATTGAAACACTCCTCACTCTCCACCCTCACATCAATAGCCCGCGCATCACGTCGCTGCATCACACGCAATGCGTCCAGAATATAGTTGAGCTGCGACTCGATCATATACACCATCGAATTATGACCCAGGCCAGTATTAGGCCCAATCAGCAGGAAAAGGTTGGGAAAACCTGCCACTGTCGTGCCTAAATAGGCATAAGGCCCATCCTTCCATGCTTCCGCCAGCGACCGACCGCCGCTCCCGTGCACGCATTCTGCAAAGCTCGTATCCGTCACATGAAAACCTGTAGCACAAATAATCACATCTATCTCATGCTCTCTTCCATCCTGCGTGACAATGCTATGCGCACGCACCTCGCTAATCTTCTCGGTAATAACCTCAACATTTGGTTGCATCAACGCCGGATAAAAGTCATCGGAAAGCAATATACGCTTACATCCCATCATATACTTCGGCGTAAGCTTCTCGCGCAAAACCAGATCAGGCACCTGCGTCTCCAGATGCTTCCTTGCCAGTTTCATCCCACGCTTCATCGCATCAGGACGATACACAAAGCCCAACGCAAGCAACTCATGCTGCCAGTACACACGCGCACGCACCAGATGCTGGGCCAACGGCAAAAGGCAATACAGCTTTTGCTTCCATAACGGCACAGGACGATCCATTCGCGGCACAATCCAGGGGGGTGTACGCATAAATAGCGCGAGGTGACTAACCACCGGCTGAATACACGGCACAAATTGAACCGCCGATGCTCCCGTACCAATCACCGCCACACGCTTGCCCGTCAGATCATATCCGTGATTCCACCGCGCTGAGTGAAATAAGGTTCCCTCAAAATCTTCGATACCCGCAATAGCTGGTAGCGATGGCTCGCTCAACGGCCCATTCCCTAGCACGAGTATGTCTGCCTTCCACACACCCCCTGTAGTGACAATATGCCAGCATAGTTCATCCTCATTCCAGACCGCATTTAACAACTCCGTTTCCCACCGAATATGCGTCATCACCCCAAAACGGCGCGCACAACGCCGCAAATAACCGCGAATCTCAGCTTGTTGTGGAAAAAGACGGCTCCATTTCGGATTCAATGCGAAGGAGAAGGAATACAGGTTCGACGGTATATCACAGGCACAGCCAGGATAGGTGTTATCACGCCACGTCCCTCCTACATCAGAAGCTTTCTCAAATATCACAAAATCATTTTCACCCCTCTGCTTCAGCCGAATCGCCATTCCCAGACCCGAAAACCCTGTGCCCACAATAGCTACATGCACACGCCGAACCTCTGTATCATCCGTAGACACAACCTGAACTTGTGGTTGAGCAGAATCTATAACAACTGTTCTACCCCTATTGCTCACAGGAATCTGTACCATGCCTGTTTCCTCCCTGGCCTCGTCGCCAGATGATACCTATTGCTCTGATATACAATATATCATAACACAAGATTCCTGCCCGGTGTGGAGCGAATCACCGGAGATAGCGATCAAAGAACGCCAGTATACGTCGCCGAGCATCCTGAGCAGAGGCTTCGTGATAGCCTACACCCATAAATGTCCCCATCACTGTAAGCAAAACACTATGGTGATTGTTGAGAAAACCATGCCCCGCGTCAGCATACTCGACAATATCGTGTTCAATGCCAAGTTTCTCAAGCGCTCGTTCGAGCCGGTCGGCAGCCCCATGCAATGTACGATCCTTGCCCCCAAAACTTCCAACAATTGGACAGGCTCCCTGCAAGATAGCCTCAGCCTCATCAGGAACCCGACCATAGTTCACGCTAGATGCCGCAAACCCGTGACCAGGAGCTAAGAGAAGTGCAAAACCACCTCCCATACAGAAACCAATAACTCCGATCTTACCGCTACAAACAGGTTGCTCACTCAACCATTGGCGTGTAGCATCAATATCTTCAAAAGTCGCACCTTGCCGGGCTTGCAAATCACGAAAGGTGGCTCGCAAACAACTTATCTTCCGTCCCCAGGAATAGAGGTCAGGAGCAACCGTAACATAGCCAGCGCCCGCTAGCCAGTCCGCTTGACGACGTAAATCATCACTCATGCCAAAAGCATCATGAACCACCACAACACCAGGCCACACTCCCTCACCCCTCGGCTGAGCAAAATACCCACGCAACTGATGTTTCGGCGTTGTTATAACAATATCTGTCATTGTGTCCTCGATAGAATGTCATGGCTATAAGAAAATGCTGAGCGGCAGACACGCACTCACTACCCAGTGTGGCGCATCCACAATTTCACAGATTTTCAAATCGACCGCAACGCTACACAGCATATAAGCATCAGCTCTCGTCAAACCACGTGTGCGTTGCAAATAATCGATCATATGGCGTATCGCATTACGTGCCGCTTCTCGCAAATCTGGCCCAATGCCATCCGTGGCATAATAGGGGCCAACGTTCGCGCGCGCACCCAACGGGCCTGCCGTCAGGAACTGCGGTTCCGGCACCTGAATATCCTTGCGTACCGTGAGTCGTACTGCCGCCTGCATGGGCGTTTCAATAGCAGTACCACATACCTCGCCGTCACCCTGAGCCGCGTGCCCATCCCCAATCGAGAACAACGCCCCCTCCACTTCAACCGGCAAGTACAACTTCGCGCCACGTGTCAGGTGCTTCGTATCCATATTACCGCCATGCCGGTACGGTGGAATCGTCGAGAGCGCGCCGTCAGCCGCTGGAGCAAGACCAATCTCACCACAAAACGGAGCCAGTGGCACGCGAATACCGGGAGCAAACTCCGCCCAGCCATCAGCCCCTCCCGTAAGCCGCCAGACTTTGAGTGCGGGTTCAGGAAATTCGTCCGCGAGCAAGCCAAAGCCTGGGATAATAGCCGTCCACCCCCACGTATCTGGTCGCAAATCAAGAAACTCGATCTCCAGTGTATCCCCCGGCACAGCCCCCTCCACATAAATAGGCCCATTGACCTGATCTACACGCGAAAAATCTAGCGCTCGCACCGCCTCAACCGTGCTATCAGGCCCAATCTGACCACACGAAGCTTCCAGCAGATCAAAACTAACTGTCTCACCAGAACGTACTGTAGCGATAGGTGGAATGCTATGATCCCACGCTAGATGCCACTGATGACGATGAATATGGATAGTATGCCCTGTCGATGCCGTCTCTGTCATAG
>DAOTVZ010000133.1:0-29108 GCA_034436045.1 Ktedonobacteraceae bacterium
AAAGTGCAGAGCAACGCACGCGCCATATACTGAACGAGGCCACCCGCTTCGAGCTGCACTGGCTGGTGGCGCGTGCGCAACGCATTCTAGGCAGCATCCTCTGCGCGCGCAGCCACCAGTCACCACAACCGCAGGGGCTGCAAGAAGAGGCCGCACACTATTTTGAGCAGGCACTTGACATGCAGCAGAAAAGTGGCATGCGCCTGGAATACGCGCGCACCTTGCAAGCCTTCGGCCTGGCGCTGCTGCGTCAGGCCTACTGGCACCACAACCGCGCCCTGCAATATCTGCGCGAGGCGCTCGAACTCTTCACCGCCTGCCACGCCACGCCCGAAGCCCAGGCTCTCGAACGTTTCCTGATAGCCAGCGAGGCATTATAAAAGAGATGTGATCATAAATCTCCGTTCCTACAATGGCCTCTCACCCCCATTTCTGCTATCACATCCACGATTCCTGTGATGTTTACCACGAGCAATGACCTCTACAGCAATCCACGACACGTATCAGGCAGCATGATAGCATCCTGCACAAACATGGCATGTCCACTGAACGAGCAAAACATGTGTATCTTTGAAAGTCGGGGCAAAAAAGGCCGCTTTGACCACAACCATCGGATATAGTTTAGTCAAGAAAAGCATAACAGTACGGTGAGACCTGTAGGGACGTGCTTCATCAGACCCTTTAAGAAAGGATGCCATCTAATGACAAGCGCAATGTACAATGCCTTGCCGGGTATGATCTGCATCGAGGCCGTCGGCACACGCAACGCAGGCAGACTGGCCCGGTATTACTGCCGCAAAAGCGCAGTAGGGGCGTGATCAATCACGCCCTGGGAGCCACATCCCAAAGGACTTTCCTGCTGTTGTCTCTATGTCATAACGACAAGTTTAGTTGCGGTGTTCCATGTTATCGTAATTCACCCATGTACATGTGATACCCCTTATGGGCATCAGGACATGGGCACCATGCCCCGGCACCATGCCTGGGTATCAGAAAGAAAGGGAGTAATCCATGAGCGCTGTAATGCACAAGCAATCCGCCACCACCCTGCGCAAGCAACAACTGCTGCTGATCGCCATTGTCGTCGTTTTGACGCTTCTCGCCATCACCTACTTTTCGCTCTATACCTTCGCCCATATCAATCTCATCCATATCTTGCTGTCTCTTGGGCCTGACGTTTTGGTTGGGCACCCATAAAACTTCCACCGCCCGTCATCGAGCAAGCGATAGCACACCGATCATGAGAGCCGAAGTGGGAAGACAGATCGGAGCGAACAGAGACGGAAAGGGGAATACGATGTCACATTATAACGATTGAGCAGCGCTACAGAGAAGCGTGTACAGGACACCCGGTCGGAGATTTCTCCCGGCGGGTGTCCTGCTTTTTAAAAGTTGACGATTCGCGAATACTGATGTATATATACAACTAGGTCGGCTTCACCTTGCTGTTCATCGAAGGAGATCCATAGGAGGGCACAACGAACTCATATGACAACGAATAGCAAGGTTATCTATCGCCAACAAGTTACCTTCTGTGGCAAAGCTCGCTGCCACAAATGCCGCGAGGGCATCGGTCACGGCCCTTACTGGTACGCTTATCGCACAGAACACGGTGTCACGACCCGCACCTATGTTGGCAGACATCTTCCCCCCGAAGTGCAGGCACAGGTTGAAGCGCAGAAGCAGCAGGGAATATCTGTCTCAGAAGAGAGCAAAAGGGGCAGGAAGAGCAAAGAAGGCAGCGGCAGGCTCGTCCTCACCGAAAGCAGCTTGAGCCATGTCACGGTGCGCATTTTTGTCCTGGGTCAGTTTCGCGTCGAGCGCAGGCGTGGTCAGCAGTGGTTGACGATTACCGAGAGTAGCTGGCAGGAGCAGCCACTGCGCACGCTGCTGGGCTACCTGCTCTGTAGTCCAACGCGCACGATACGTCGCCGCGCCGTCATGAGCGCTCTCTGGCCCAATCTGGAGGCGGCTGAAGCCGGTGCGCAACTGGATCGCTGTGTCGAAACCCTGAACAACTTATTAGAACCGGCCCGTAACAGTCGTCCCCGTCAAAGCAGCCGACAAAGTTTGCCCCTGCTACGCTACGAAGGTGAATCGCTGGTGCTGGCGGATCAGCACCGCGTCTGGGTTGACGCCGACGCCTTTGAAGCGCTCCTCACACACGCCCATAGCGCTGCGCCCTCACACACACAGGAACGTCTGGCAGTACTTGAAGAAGCCGTCGCCCTCTACGCGGGTGATTTTCTACCGGAGGAGCGCGCGCTCAAAGCAGCCATCGCCCGTCGTCGCAGCCTGCATAGCCGCTGGATAGCCTTGCTGCTCGAAGTGGCTGAACTGCGCATTGGTCAGGGGGCCACTGCCGACGCTATAGACACTCTGAACCAGTTGCTGGTACACGACCCCCTCAACGAGGCCGCCGTCCAATGGCTCGTCATCGCGCTGGCGCGCGGCCACCGACGCGGCGAAGCCCTGCGCGCTTACGAACGTTTTGCCGACACACTCCGCCGCGAGTACGATAGCCTGCCCTCAGAAAAAACACGCGCCATCTACGAGGCCGTGCTGCATAACGATGAACAGACGCTTTTCCCCGGCCTACCGGCCACAGCAAGCACCGAAGAAATGATATCTGCTGAGACCCCCGCCTCTGTCGTTCACGGCATTACCTTTGCGACCCATCACGACAAGGAATCCCGTAGGGACAGGGATTTATCCGCCACAGAGAATTCGGACAGCGTGATACCAGGCTATCAGGTAGGGCGCATTCATCAGAGTCCGCTCATCGGGCGCGAACAGGAATTACGTGTGCTGCGCGACCTGCTGCTGGCAACTGAAGCGACCAGTAGCAACGCGCTGAGCAATATGGAAAACGCGCGTCTGGTTGCCACTGCCACTGCCCGCAGCCATCCACGCGCCGGTAGCATTCCATTGGATACGCAGCGTCACGCGCAATGTGCCCTGCTCATGGGCGAAGCCGGTATTGGCAAGACGCGCCTGGCCGAAGAGGTGAGCCGCGAGGCCCAACAGCGCGGCTGGGTGATTCTCTGGAGCCGCAGCTATGCCCAGGAGAGCGGTATCCCCTACCGTCTGTGGACAGAGGTTGTGCGCAAGGCCATCGGTCTGGGACTCTGGCAAGAGGAAGAGGCCCGGCGCTATCCATCGGTCTATCAGCCCTTAATCACGCTGCTACCTGAACTGGAGCCGCAACTTCCGCCGCAGCAGAGCGCCGCGCTCGTGCTGGAACAGGAGCAATCGCGTCTGTGGGACGCCTTCTATCAGTTGCTGGCAACAGCCAGTCAGCAGAAGCCACTGGTCGTGGTGCTGGATGACCTGCAATGGGCCGATGGCGGTAGTTGTCAGTTGCTGGCACATCTGGCACGCCGCGTGACCAGCAATCCCATCCTCTTTCTCGGTACCTGCCGCGAGGATGAGATGAAAAGCAGCAACGTGCCTCTGCAACGCCTGATTGCCGAGATGCTGCGCGAACACACCGTTACCACGCTCGTCATCAAGCCACTCACTAACGAACAGATTGGCACGCTTGTCTCGCACATTCCCAATCTGTCCGCAGACATGGTGCAACACATCCAGGCCCAGGCAGCAGGCAATCCCTATTTTGCCGAAGAATTGGCCCGTACCACACCACCGACCTTACCACAAACGATCACCGCCGCCTTCGACCATCGCCTACAACATCTGAGCGAACTGTGCCGTTCCATGCTAGGTAACGCCGCCATTCTGGGGGGCGCATTCGACTTCCCCAGCATCTGCGCCATGGGCATTGACAAAAACGGAGATGGTGCTGCCGACGAGGATACCGTGCTGGATCTGCTGGACGAGGCTCTACAAGCTGGCATGCTGACCGAAGAGGGTTCCGGCACACAAATCACTTACCACTTCTGGCATCCCCTGCTGGTCAATCATCTGTACGAGAGTCTCTCATTGACACGCCGCACACGCCTGCATCGTCGCGCCGCCGACATCCTTCTGGTGACCCACCAGGGACACCAGGAAGAAATCGCGGCAACCATCACCCACCATCTCATCGAGGGCCGCGCCGACCCCACACAGATTGCCTTCTATGCCGAAATGGCGGGCAATCGCGCCTACCGACTCTCGGCCTACGCCGAGGCCGAGCGCCACTATCGCAAAGCCGCCGAATACGCCGAACAGCCCGTAGGGACCGATTTATCCCGCTCGCTTGTTTCACCCTATCCGCTCATAGCAACGGAGATTTATCCCGCCCGTCCGCCGGTAGAACACACGCGCTTTGTGCTTCTGCTGGAGCGCTGGGCCGAATGTCTCATGGTTCTGGGCCAATTTGAAGAGGCGCGTAACCTCTACGAGCGCATCCTGGCGCTGCGCACACGGCAACCACTGCTGGACAAACGCAGCGAAGCGCAGGTATACGCGCTGCTCTGGGGCGAGATCGAGCGCACATGGCGTTATGCGGGCAATAAAGAGCGCGTCAGGGAATGCTCCGAGCGGAGCGAACAGGTGCTGCACGAAGCTGGTGTGCAAGGCGGGCCTGCCTGGGCTAAATTGCGCTACCAGCAGAGCAGCCTCTACTGGCAAGAGGGACGCTACGAAGAAGCCTACCAGGCCGCGCAAGAAGCCCTTAACACCTTCAGTATGTTTGAGCTAGAGCGCGAACAACTGGAACAATCAACAACACAGGTAATCACCTTCAAGCTGCAGGGACCACTCACACGCATTCAGCGTATTTTAGCAGGTGACCCGGTTGAAATGGGGCGCACCTATTCCTTACTCGGCAGCATTGCCAGCGGCGAAGGTAAACATGACGAGGCACTGGCCTATCTTAAACAGGCACTGGAGATCTTTGAACGCTATGAGCAGAAGCGGGGCATCGCCCATGTAACCTGCAACCTGGGCTACATCTACCTCAAGCGGGCAGAATATGAACAGGCCCGCGCCGCCTTCAATCGCTCGCAGCGCCTGGCCGAACAGCTTGGCGATACCCCACTGCTCTCCGTCATCTTTAGCAACCTGGGCGAGCTGGCCTTCGCCACCGGTCAGTTAAACGAGGCCGAACAATGGTACAGGCTGGCACTCACGCTGGCCGAGCGCTTTAATGATCGTGAATACATGAGCCGTTGGAGCGTGGGACTGGTCAACGTGCTGCTACGCATCGGTCAGCTTGACGAAGCTGCGGCCCGCACCCTCTACGCCCTCAAGATCGCACGCAGCATGCACAACTCTCCTTGCATCGGGATGGCACTGCTGGCTCTGGCAAATGTGCGTGTCGCCCAGGCCCAGCAAGCTCCCAAACGGCTCGGCAGAGTGCGTGCGCGCCTGCTCAAACACGCCAGCGCCAACATCCAACGCATCCTCTCGCTGGAACGCCTGGAGGCCGAGACGCGCAGTGGCGCGCAGACCACGCAGGCACAGATTGCGCGCTTACAGACTACCCACAAATAGGAAATCTTCACACATCCACGAAATTTGCGACGTTTATCGCCGCATCGCAGGTGAGTTCATCACAATATACCGTATCTCTTTCCTGACCTTGTATGCAGACACATCAGCAAATTGTGCTTAAAAGACTGCTTCCCCCCCCACTATCCTCTATACTGTAAACATGATAGTGGTACCATACGCAATCATCTTATTGGTCAGCAGATAAATCAGGAACTCGTAGCAATGAAAATGAGACTTCTGGCCTGTTGCGCCTTCTTCTTGAATACTTTGCTCTTCGCCACCTACTACGCGGTGGCAAAGGAGGCGCTGGACCGCATTGACCCTATCATCTTTACCTATTTTGAGATGATGGCGCTGGTGCCGGTGGCGCTGTGCATTATCGTCTTCTGCTGGCAGGACCTGAATAAACGCATTATCAAGCACGGCATCATCGTGGGTAGCAGCCTCTGTCTGGCGCTCTTCACCATTGCCATAGCGCTCAAATATGCCAGCGCGACCAGCACCGCCTTTTTCCCGGCACTCAATGGCTTTCTGGCGGCCTTTGCCGCCTGGCTCTTCCTGCGCCAGCCAATCAGCAAAGGTACCTGGTTTGCCGGACTGCTCTCGCTTGTCGGCACACTCCTCTTAATCTTCAATTCGCCGGTCGGCGGTATGCGCGGCACCTTGATTGCTTTCCTGGGGGGCCTCTTCTTTACCGGCTACGTCTTCCTCTCCGAACATGAGCAGAAAGAGGTCAATGCCTACTGGCCGCTTTTCGGCGTGGAATTGCTCACAATGGCGCTATGGGCTAACCTGATCGCGCTCCTCTTTGGCGACTGGCAGGCCGTTCATCCAATACTACCTAAAGATGTCTGGGTCATTCTCTATGTGGCAGGGGCTTGCACCTTTTTACCCACGCTTATCACGGTACTTATGCAAAATTACATTTCAGCGGTGACGGTTTCATTCATCTATATTCTGGAGCCGGTACTGGGCGCGATTATCTCAGCTATCTACTTGCACGAAAGCCTGCCACTGGATGGCTACCTCGGCGGCACATTGATCGTCGCCGGAGCCATTGTCCAGGCCTGGACGCTGGCGGAGCGTGGGCCACGCCCGCGCCACTCGCTCGCACATCAGATGGTCGCTCAGGCAGAGTCAGGCTCATTCTTAACGACGCTCATCTATCCCGCGATCTTCCTGAGTACCTGTACCATCATTCTTTACGAATTGGGAGGCTTTCCACCACTCTCCTGGCTGATCCTCTATCATGCCTGGGCCAACCTGCCCGCGCTCATGCAGCAGGGCCAGCCAAATAGCATGCTCTATCTTATCATAGCCCAGGCATTTTGCTGGTTGATCGCCTGGGGCGCGCTGGTCGCAATGGCTCTGATAGCTCTTTATCGTATTATGCGTCAACTCTTCCTATCAATACAGTCATTTGAAACAGTGGAGGCCAGAAGGCGATGAAACGCAACGATTCGGGAGCCTTTAGCATCTTCTATCTGGAAGCCAACGATACCCGCGAAGCCCTGTTCACCGCTCTGGCAGGTTTGCACAAACCCGCCGTGTTGTTGCTCTCAGAGCAGACGCGCCTCTTCCAACATCCAGAGGAATTTATCGCGCTCAGACATTTGCGGCGGCAGGTCGATATTGCCGTCTACTTCATCATCGCCCATAGCGATCACCTGGTCTCGCTGACCGAACGCTGCGGCTTCCCGGTCTACACATCTATCGATGCCTTGAGTGAGGCATTACAACCGGGCAATACGCCCCGTCAGCGCGTCCTGGTTCGCACAGATGGCAACGCGCCACGCTCTGGTCGAGTTTCACCGCTCGGCCCACGCCGAACCGTGCCGCTTTCCCCACGCAACGACATCTCACTTAACGACACCGCGCAGTTGCCAGCACTTGCCACCCTGGCCCCACCAACTACGCCGACCGGCAACCGTGCGGGCAGAACGACAGACCCATTGACACCACGTTCTATGCCAGCCGTAACCGCACAACCAGCACGTATCCGTACCACCGACTCGCTTACTTCACAAGTTCAGGGGATGGTGGGAACGGAGATTTATCCCGCCCAACCCGTAGGAACCGCTTCGTCACGTTCGCCCCTCTCCGTCGATACATCTGGAGCGCGTGGACGTGATATATCTGCCTCTCCAGTGGAGATGACCAACGTCGGTACAGGAAAGGGTATAACATCCACTGCAATTGACGAGTTGCCGACCCGGCCACCGGTTGCCAGGCCAAAGACGCCAAAGCAGCGTAATCGGTGGTCAGCAGTACTCATCTCGCTGATGATTCTCGCGCTCTCTTCCGCCGGGCTGGCCTCGCTGCTGGTCTTCTATCATCCGCCTGCTACCCTGCCAGCCGCGCCACAGGTCATTGGATACGTCTCCTTTTTGAGCAGTGGTCAGTTTAACGGACAGACCAACCAGGGCCTTGATGATGAGGTCAAGGTCAACCTGACACAGCTTGCCAGTCTGGCAGCAGGCAAGAGCTACTATGCCTGGCTGCTCGGCGACAAAGATATGGAAGAGGCGAAGGTCATTCCACTAGGCATGCTGAGCGTCAAAAATGGTAGCGCCTCTCTGTTCTACATCACTCCGGCACATACCAACCTGCTCGCCACCTTCAGTCGCTTTCTGGTGACAGAAGAGGATACCACGCCACCACCCATCGGCCCTGCGCCCAACCCCTCTACCTGGCGCTACTATGGCGCTTTCTTGCAAAAACCCGTTCCTTTCACAGGGGTGATCCCCGGTGTACCTGCACAGAGCGGCAGCACGCCACAGTATAGCTATCTCGATCACCTGCGGGATCTCTTAGCTGACGACCCGATGCTGGATACCAACCAGTTGCCAGGAGGCTTGAACGTCTGGCTCTATCAGAACACGGGCAAGATACTGGCCTGGGCCACCAGCATGCGCAGTGCGTGGGCCGACAATCACGATATGAACGCCGTTAGCAATCAGGCGTTGCTGGCACTGACTTACCTGGACGGCCTCTCGTATATCGTACAGGATCTGCCGCCCGGCACTCCACTCAGCATCAATGACAGGCAAGCGCGCAT
Source organism: Ktedonobacteraceae bacterium (assembly GCA_034436045.1). Lineage (GTDB taxonomy): Bacteria > Chloroflexota > Ktedonobacteria > Ktedonobacterales > Ktedonobacteraceae > H111-94. The sequence goes on from DAOTVZ010000133.1 coordinate 8,498, forward strand.
CGGTTTATTGAACATCAAGGGGCCTGAGCAGGACCCACCGGACTACCTGGACAGCATGGTCGCGCATCTGAACGGTCTATTACAGGCCGCAGGCTCCACGCCAGCATTACGACAACAGGTCGGTGCGCTGATTGCCACGCTGAACAATGTGCGCTATCGGCTCCAAAAGGTGCGTGCTGATGCACAACAAATTGTGAACATGAACGCGCAACAACTGACTCAGTCGGCGACACTGAACATCATCAATGATATGATCGCCAATGCCACCGACGCCTACACCGGCTGGTTTGACCCCTCTACCGGAAAATGGCAACCCGGTGTTACCTGGCTCTATAGCCATGTGCAGGCGCTGGCGACTATCGCCATCACTGTCTACAGTGCCAGCAGTTCACAGATCAACTATAGTGAGGCAATGCTATGATGACACGCATTCTTGCTACGCTTTTGCTGAGCCTGTTGCTGATCGGCGGGATCATCGCCGCCTTTTATATACATTCTATTGAGAGTGCGCTGATGCCGGAGCAGATGAGGATGGAGTTACAATCCATATCAGCTTCTTCCATGCCAATGGCTCACAAAACCGTCACCGCTCAACAAACGGCGGTGACGATACCAACCGCGACGGCGACAACCATGCCTGCGGATGCTACCGTCCTGGCACGGGATACCTTTCAGCGCGCTAACCAGGTCTTATGGGGCACCGCCAGCAATGGTCAGAGCTGGCAAGGCGACGCCAATCAAGCACCAGCTTTCTCTATCGTCAACGGTATGGGGCAGATTGCCGGGAACCAGGTGCAGGGAGTACAAACCTACAATGCCCTGCTCGGCACAACACACAGCAATGTTGGGATTGTCGCCAGCAGCATCGTCAATCAGTTCGGCAACGGGGTCAATTTTGGCGTTGTTTTGCGCTGGACGGACAGCAATAACTGGTATAAGGCGCTGATTGACGGCACCAATTTGACCATCATCAAGCATGTCAACGGTGTCACAACTCAGTTAGGCTTCGTTCGCTTTCCGGCAACAGGCGGCACCAGCTACACGCTCCACTTCCAGGCCATTGGGGCCACGTTGTATGCCAGCGCGTGGCCGAGCAGTCAGACCGCGCCCGCTCAGTGGATGCTGGTCGTCTCCGATACGAGCCTGACCACCGGCTTAGGAGGGGTACGTGTAGTAGAACTGCCAGGCACAGTGATCCAGGTATCATCCTTTCTCGAAACTATGGCATATAGTGGGATATAGGTGATGGCTATGTTAGAAGCAATCAAAAATGCATACGCGGACAGGCACGCACTGCGCCGCCTCTCCTATATCGGCTTGCTCCTGGGTGCTGTCTTGCTTGCCTGGCTCGCTGGCGGCTTTCCACCTCAGGCGTGGCTCTTTCTTGTGCAAACATTGCCACAGGTCGCGTTGCTCTGGCGACAACATGGTTCTGCCATACTTCTGCCCATATTCGGCCTGGTCGCACTCTCGCTCACCCTGCTTCTGCTCTGGCTCGGCCTGACCGTCGCCGCGCTAAAAGCCGTTCAGTACGAATGGTTGCACTTTCGGCATCATGAACGCTTCCGGCAAGAGTTGACCGAGGCGGAACAGATGGCCCAGCAGATGCTAGCAGAGGAACAAGTCTTCCCCATCGCCAATATGGCAGAGTTTGCTGATTCACAAACAGGCACCCACCCCGTCACGCCACGAACAGTTGCGGACGAGCAACCTGTACCGGCCCCACAGGCCACAAGGAGCGCTCACCATACCTCATTCTTTGCACAACAGCATACGCCGCTTGCCAGACAAGAGATGGTAGCACTGCAAGAACCGGAACCACCCACGCGACCAACCATCACACGCGGCTCACTGCGCCTGGTACCACGCCCGGAAGAAGACAGCGAAGACAATTGGGACGATATCCCTGAGATTGAAACGCCGGTCTATAAAGAACCGAGCGGGCTTGAGGTCAGCGTCGGACTGCACACGGGATTTCAGCGCAAAGATACCCCCAATGGCGATGCGCTATTTGAGATTCGCGGCACCCACTCCACAAGGTCCGGCTTGCAGCATGTGGGCCTGTTCGTCATTGCCGACGGCATGCACAACAACGGACGCGATCAGGAAGCCAGTCATCTGGCAATCGAAACCATTAGCTCTATCGTCGTGCCTACGCTGCTCAGCAGCACCAGAGTGGCCTTCACCGACCTGTTAAAAGAGGGCATCAGCGCCGCCAATATCGCTCTCTATCGACAAAACAAAACGCTGCAAGAGCGGGGCGAGGGGAAAATGGGCACGACCATCACCGCCAGCCTGATTGTCGGCCCAATGGCCTATATCGCCAACGTGGGCAATAGCCGCGCCTACCTCTATCGCACATCGGCGGGCCTTCAGCAGATCACCAGGGATCATACCCCTGTGGGCTATCTCCAGGAACAGGGATGTTTGAACGAGGACGAAGCTCGCCAGCATCCCCATCGTAAGATGCTTGAGCGTTACCTGGGCAGGCAGGCTACCATCGAAGCGGACATATTTACGCTCCCACTCCACAACCATGACATGCTGCTCCTCTGTTCCGACGGTCTGTGGGCAATGACTCGACATGGCGAAATCGCCCAGCTTCTCAACAATGCGCAAGCTGACTCCACTCAGGTCGGCCCCTTGCTAGTACAAAATGCTCTCAATCACGGCGGCGCAGACAATATCAGCGTCATCGTCATTCAATATCATGGCGATAGCGAGGAAGGCTAAAGCAAGGCGACCATAAGAGTACAACCCTACCATGAGAGCTTGCTCTTTATAGCCGATTTCATTGTAGGGGGTCTACTCTTGTGGTCCTCTGGCCTTGTCAGACTATACCCCTTGACAGAGCCATAACAATCAGCTATACTGCTATATAGCAAATAGTTATGGGAGGGAGACAGATGAATTTAGGGGAGAAGATCAAGCATCTGCGCGAGGTTGAAGGTGAATTACGCGGATTGAACCGACCGATGACACAGACCGAGGTAGTACGCGCCATGCAGGAAGAATTGCACGAGAGTATCAGTCAGGCTTACTTATCCCAACTGGAGGCTAACAAGCGCGTGCATCTTACCGCTTCGACGCGAGACCTGCTGTCACGCTTCTTTAAGGTTCATCCCGGCTACCTGGTCAGCGACCCGCCCGATTATAGCGTTGACCTGCTTACCGATATTGAGCAGGTTGGAGATCGGCTCCCTACCTGGTTGATGGCCAGCGCGGAAGAGTGGCACAATGAGCCAGTTCTGTATGACCTTTTCTACCGCCTGGCAGAAAGCGAGGAACCCCGGCGCTACCTGGCCGCATTCTATCGTCTGATGGATCTGCCTGTCGATAAACTTGAGTTGCTAGCAAAGACGCTAACCGAGCCGATCACTAATAATGAACATGACCTTGAGGATGAGCCATTAAGCTGAGTTTTTATTTTTATGCGATGCTCACGTTTATCTATTATGGTATCTGTCCAGGAGAGATACGGAACATTTGTCGCAGGCCAGACATAGGTAACACCGCTAGAAAGGTGGAATGTATGCTACAAGAGCAACACTCACGGCTCGCGGGCAAGCAATACTGGCGCGGACTAAGACGTGGCCAGTTTCTTCAGCGTCACCCAGTCTTAACACCAGTGATGCTGTTGAGTGGTTCGCTTGTCTTCGGACTGGTCGGATTCTTCTCAAATAGCATATTTCCTGTACTGGCGCTGCTGGGCATGTCCTCGACATTGCTCTGTTTCTCTATTGCAGCAATGCTGGGGGTTGTGAGTATCCTGATCGGCATTATTAGTGTGATTGAGTATCTTGACCGATACTCAGCCCAGGCTCGCACCTGTTCGCGGCCAAAGGAGCAAGGTTATGCCAATCGCCACTGATCCGCTCTCGTTGCTCTTCTTTGCTTGCTTCTTCTTCGGCCTGATCTTTCTCGTTGTCACAGCTCTACTGGGAAATTTCGGGCATGGTGGACACAGCGTAGGGCATGGAGGCGGGACACACGTTCACCTGGGGGGCCATGTTGGCGGCTCAACGCACCAGATGATTGAGCATATGAATGCGACGCAGCACGCGGTTACACCTCATGGTACGCATATGCCTCATGCGGCCCACACACACACTACTCCCCAGCAAACAGCACGAAGCAGCTTCTCTCTCTTTGCGTTTCTGAATCCTACGACAATTGTTCTCTTTCTGCTCGGTTTCGGCTTCTTCGGCTATGTCTTCCATAACCTGGCCGACTGGCTGCTGCCGTTTACCCTGGTTGGGGCCGCTATCGGTGGTGTCATTGTGGCCGCACTCATCATCATGATGCTGGCACGCATCTTTGGCGACAGCGAGGGCGAAACCATTCAGGACGTTTCGGATCGGGTAGGTTTGATCGGGAAGGTAAGCATGACCATTCGGGAGCAGAGCATAGGCGAGATCATCTACACCTCGCCCGGCGGCATGCGCAAGAGCATTCCGGCACGCGCTACCGATGGTCGTCGCATTGAGCGCGGTCAGGAGGTAGTTGTCCTCAGCTACGAGCATGGCATCGCAGAGGTCGATACCTGGGAACATTTCCTGGAACATTCACAAGAACATTCCTCTACCTCATCGGCATCTCAAGACAGTGACGCTTTAGAAAAATTACGTGTGCTACTTGAAGAGACTGATTCTTCTAATGCGCAGGCACTAATGCAAAATGACGCACAAAAGGAGTAACGTGCCATGAGTCCTTTTCTACTTATTATAGTTGGCGTTGTTGTCCTCGTCATCGTAGTGATCATCCTCATACAGATGACCGCACGCTTGATGCGCAAAGTTGGCCCCAACCAGGCTTTGATTGTCTACGGCGCAGGCGGAACCATTGTTAAAACCGGAGGGTCGCATTTTGTGATCCCTCTGCTTCAGCGCGCGCAAGAATTCTCGCTAGAATTGATGTCTTTCGATGTGGCCCCTTCGCAAGATCTCTACACCACGCAAGGCGTAGCCGTTAACGTTGAGGCCGTGACGCAGATTAAAGTGCGTTCTGATAGCGAAAGCATCAAAACGGCAGCAGAACAGTTCCTGAGCAAGACGCAGGCCGAGCGCGAGAATCTGATCCGCCTGGTAATGGAGGGGCACCTGCGCGGCATCGTGGGCCAGTTGACCGTCGAAGACCTGGTGAAAGACCCGGAGAACGTCGGCGCGAAAATGCTCAAGACGGTCACGCCCGATATGGAAAAGATGGGCCTGGAGGTCATCTCCTTCACCATCAAAGATGTGCGTGATAAAAACGACTACATCACGAACATGGGCCGCCCGCAGATCGCCCAGATCAAGAAGCAGGCCGATATCGCGGCGGCGCTGGCTGCCCGCGATACACAGATTGAACAGGCCAATGCCGCCCGCGAGGCAGCCGTCGCCAAGTCGAAGGCCGACCAGGAACGAGTCAAGGCCGAAACCGAGTCGCTGGCCCTGCAGGCCGAGTCTCAACGCAACCTAGCCTTGAAGAAGGCCGCCTTCGACGCCGAGGTCAAACGCCAGCAGGCCGCCGCTGATAAAGCCTACGACATTCAGGCAAACATCACACAGCAGCAAGTGATCGCTGAGGCTGTCAAGGTCACGGAAGTTGAGAAGCAGGCTCAGATCAAAGTACAGCAAGCCGAAATTCAACGCCGCGAACTGGAGTTACAGGCCACCGTGCTGAAGGCCGCCGAGGCCGAACGCCAGCGTATCGAGACGGTAGCCGAGGCCGAACGCCAGCGCATTCTGCTGGAGGCGCAAGGCCAGGCCGAGGCCAGCAAGGCCAAAGGCTTTGCCGAAGCCGAGGCCAACCGCGCTCGTGGTCTCGCCGAAGCCGAGGTTATCAAAGCTCGTGGTCTCGCCGAAGCCGAGGTTATCAGAGCGAAGGGTGAAGCTGAGGCTGAAGCGATGAAGGTCAAGGCCGCCGCCTTCCATGAGTACAACCAGGCCGCCGTGCTGGATAAGCTCCTCACCGCCATGCCAGACATTGTTAAGGCTATCGCGGAGCCGCTGAGCAAGGTAGACAAGGTGACGATTGTCTCCACCGGAGGCAGCAACGATGGTAATCTGGGGGCAAGCCGCCTGACCGGCGACATCGTGAACATGGTAGCCCAGGTACCGGCCTTGTTTGAGTTGCTCAGTGGTCAGCGCCTGAATGATCTGATGAGCCGCATTCCAGCCCTGAACTCACAGGAGACGAGCAACGGCAATCACAACCGCGCCGACGAAGTTGCCAGCATGGTTGACGCCAAAAGCGATAATAATAAATAAAGAGCAAGGAGAGGTGATGTCTCCAACATTCGTCACATCACCTCTCCTTGCTATGCGACCCACTACCACAAGAGACGACGGAGACCGCACATGAATCTGCTTGAACGTGTCCTTATGCTGCTGCAAACCAACCTCAATACGGTGGCAGAGAAAGCGAATGAGCCTGAAAAGGCTTTACGGCAGCTCCAACTCGACATGCGCAATCAGCTTGTACAGGTGAAAACGCAGGTCGCTGTGCTGATCGCGGAGAACCGTAAGCTTCAGCAGCGGGGTAAAGAACGTCAGGCCGAGGCCAATGAGTGGCTCAGAAAGGCAGAGCAGGCTATTCGACTTAACCAGGAAGAGACTGCCCGCTCTGCTCTCGCGCGTTATAAAGAGATCAATCGACAGGCGCAGCGCTATCAGCAGCAGCAGCAGGAGATGGAACAACAGATCGCACGCATGCGCGAGGCACTGCGTCGTCTCGAAGCCAAAATCGCCGAGGTCGATACTACCACTGAACTCCTGATCGCACGCAAACGCAGTGCGCTTATTCAGCAGCGCGTCTATGAAGCGCTGAGCAAGAACGATTCACCGAAAGAAAAAGAGCAGGCCGCGAAAGCGCAGGATACAGTACAGGAAGCCGAGGCACGCGCCCAGGCCCTGGCAGACCTGCACAAACGTGACCTGGATGCCCAACTCGCTCATCTGGCCGATGAGCAGGAGATTCAGCAACATTTACAGAATCTCAAGCAGGAGACGGCCCAGAACAATGGCGTTCCACTCCTTCACGATGGCAATCCACATCTCTCTCCACTCTTATCCCCACATCCTGATCTGAATGCGCCGGTTAGCCAGCAACCAGCACCGTCTCATGGCGCTGAAACCCTCTCTACACCGCCCAGAGCCGAGGCAAGGAAAGACACAGAGATTGATATCGAACGTCTGCGCAGACTGCTAGGTTTCAATCCTTGAGTTCCAATTTCAATTCCTGCCAGGCCGTCCCACCCACTTAGCCGCTTCGTGCAAGGGGCACCTCGTTACCATAAAAGGGAACACTACGATAGACCTCTATTTGTTAAAGAAAATGACGAAAAGGATCAGTATGACCAGGGCAATAACGATGCCTACAATAAAGGAGAAACGATGATTTCTCTTTTCCTCTTCGCTGGTGGTCTGCTTCTCACTCTCATTCATGCTCGCTCACTCCGGGGTTGCAGCGCCGCACTGATAGCGCTCTCAACATTCGCCATGACATTCAAACATTCTACAGGGTCAGACTCACGCATAGTAATTAAAACCTGGAAGGCATTTTTCGCCTGACCAACCAGGCCCATGAGAATGCGACGATCTCCACTGGTAATCACCATATCCTCGTACTCACCCCAGGCCCCCTGGTCTAAAGATTGTAGCACGCTTTTGAGAATCATGCTAAAGTGCCTGCACACACGCGAGATATCCAGGTCATCAACCGCGACCTGGGCGATAGGCTGTCCATCCAGCGTGACCACAGCGGCGGCAATGAAGCCCGTGACCGTGTAACCGAGGGTCTGTAGCGCCAGCACAAGCGCATCGTAATTGTAGCCTTGTCGCGTTGCCTGCTGCTTGGATGTGTCTCCCCCATGTGAGAACATGCGCGTTTCCGGTGGCGGTGTAGAGACACTCTGCATGGCACCGCTATTTCGTGGCGCTATCGAGAGGCTCTGTAATGGACTGGAAGGCACCGTCGGCGGTTGCCACTCAGCAGAAGCCGGTGATGTGCCGGGGTTGCCATTTAGCTGCGTTGTAATACGCGCGCCGCTGGAGTGTACGCCATTCTGCTGCCCCTGCTCCCTACCACTGCGCGCAATAGGGCCGGTAACTTTGCTGTCCGACAATGGCCCCTGCCATACCGCCGGTGAAACGCGGCGCGGCGTGGCAGGAATATGTGCGGTGCCGGAAAGCAATGAGGGACGAACACGTGGTACATTTTGCGTATTTTCTGACGCCCCCTGCTCGGTCAACCACGAGGGTAATTCCTGGGGATAGTCTGGCGACGCTGGTGGTATACCAGCCATAGAGCCATCTTGCGCTGCTTCTTTTGGAAGCTCGGTTCCCCTTAAGGGCGTCGATAAATGTGGCGTCGCCGATGTGCGGCCTGCCTGCGAGGGTATAGGAGCCGTCGTAGCTCGGATGCTCGGCACCTTACCGGTCGGCATCCACCACGCTTTTGCAGGCTCAGCCAGTGGCTCGCTCCCATCGGTCTCCTTTTCAGGTTGAGTCTCATTCAAGCCGGCATTATTGCGTATAGGCGGAGTTTCAGCTATAACATGAAAAGGTGTATCCGGCTCATTATATTCCGTTAGCACCTGAAATGGGCGATCATCATCTTCAAAAAGTGGAGAAGTAGATACGGCTGGAGCAGAGCCAGATGCTGTGGCACTCACCGCAACCTGCTCGCCCGTCACCTGGTAACGATGGGCAAAACGCGAACGGTACTGCAATGCCTGAAGAATCAGCCGCGAAAGCGGCTGACTGACATTTGCCCCCACCTGCCCAAGCCAGGGTTGATGTACTATAGTTCCATTCTTATGGGCCGCCAGCGCGAAAAATGCCTCTTCGCCACGCAATAGTCCATATTCGGCATAAATCAATTCGCCCTCGCGAAACCCCAGCAAGCCACGTTCCTCTAACCCGACATTGACCAGCAAGGCAATGGTTTTATGACTCATATTGATAATCTGGATAACATCGAGTAAATCAAAGGAGTCGAGATTGGCCGAAAAACCCGTCTGCTGCAAGAGACGGCGCAACTCTTCTTTCAAGGCATAGATATTGAGCGGCCTGGGTAGATAGCCGACGGCACCGGCTTCCAGCGCCTGGGACTGAGCGATCTCGGAGTCAGCCGGGCCAACGATAATAAAACGGGTGTTGGGACGATAGGTACTCACCCATTGCAAGAGTTCCAGGCTATTGACATCCGGTGCCTGGAGATCGCAGATCACCACGTCATATTCTTGCGACCAGAGCAGGCGCATAGCTTCGGCCATACTAAAAGCGCTATGCGCGAGGTAGCCATCTTTACGCATAGCAACCACAATGCTCTCATTCACGCTTTCATCGTCTTTTACCAGAAGCGCACGCCATTGTCCCGACATAGCAGTTACCTTCCCGCACAAGATTTCCTGGCATCTTCGCTCTATCATTCTTCCTGACCATGCATAGCACAATACAGAGGGCACAGCGATAGGTAGCGAGGACGGATTGTTCCTCGATGAGTGTATCACGATGCTGTACAGATGACAAGCTGTATCCCACTAACAGGTACAGGTCTAGCGCTCTCCCTCTTTGCCCCCCGACATGCTATACTCTGCTCAAAGGCTTGTAGTAGCAACGATCACTGCATAAGGATGAAGAAACATGGCAGAGCAAAAAACCGCGCAAGACACCTGGAAACAGATGGCCGGAGCCGCCTCAGTCCAGTTTATTGAGGACGGCATGCTAATCGGCCTGGGCACCGGCTCAACCGCCGCCCATATGGTACGTGCCCTGGCGGAACGTATGAAGCAAGGGCTACGCATAGCTGGCGCGGTACCCTCTTCGGACGCGACCCACGAACTCGCCAGCAGTCTGGGCATCCCACTGACCGACCTCGACACACATCCCGCACTCGACCTGTACATTGATGGGGCCGATGAGGTTGATCCGCAGCTCAATCTGCTCAAAGGAGCGGGTGGCGCACTGGTGCGAGAAAAAGTTGTCGCCTCAGCGGCACGCCGCTTTATCGTCATAGTGGATATCAATAAGCTGGTAGAGCGCCTGGTCACGCGCTTCCCGGTTCCCGTCGAGGTCGTCCCGTTCGCTGTCACACCGGTACGCAAGCGTCTGGAGAGCCTGGGAGCCATTGTCACCGTGCGTAAGGTGGCCGAAAAACCCTTTATCACGGATAATCATAACATGATCCTGGATTGCGCCTTTCCGCAAGGAGTAAACGACCCGCATGCACTCAACGAGCAAATGATTCATATCATCGGTGTGGTCGGCACGGGACTTTTTCTAAATATGGCCGAACGGGTCATCGTCGGTGGCCCGAACGGCGTACACACCCTCACAAGGTAATACTGATGAACGGGAAAGGCGCGCTGAGAATATCTCGACGCCACTTCCCCGTTCAACCGCATTTCAAGCAAGAGATACGAAAATATCCCTCTCGCCCTTTCGCGTGGAGCAAGGCCAGGCTAGGCAGGATTAGAGGGGGGAGTGGGAGCATGAACCTCGGACTTGAAGCCTGTACGGAGGTGGCTATCATCACAGAAAGGTTTGTTGCGTGACTGACCACAGCGGCACAGCGTCACTTCATCCTCAACAATCTCAAAGGGATTGCCCTCGCTGTCCAGCAAAATCAATCCCTTCGCATTCTGAATGTACAAGGGGCCATCCTTCTCCACATTAATAATGGGCTTGTTTTCATCAGCCATCTGAAACGCTCTCCTTCATCTAAAATTCGCTTAACAGGGATAGCCAGTCAGTAATGACACACTACGCACCTGTTCCTTTTGCAGTATAGCAAACAAGAGCAGATCAATGCAATTAATATCTGAACGTACAGAGCTATCACAAGATTCGTATTTTGTAACTATCCAGATTGGACAGAGGGGAACAAAATATGCTATACTCTTCCCGAAACATCATGGAACAAACGGGGGGGTACTGCGTGTTCTTTAATACGTGAGAACTGGCGATACTCCATCACGAGTTCCTCATCTAAGAGAAGATGACTGGCGAAAGGGGTTAATTATCAATGCCAAAGAAGGGTGAACTTTCAAAGACGGCGCGCGCCTCGCTGGCGAATCGTGAAGAGATCAATCATCTGACCAGCCGTATCTGCGCCAAATGCGGTGAGCCGATCATGCTGAAAGAGCTTCAGCCGGTAAAGGTTGTAGGCAAGGGTATGGTCTATTATCACAAGTCCCACTACAACGTGCAGTAAACGTTTAAAGGTGGAAAAATTAGCAAACGGGTAATACCCACAACAGGGCTGAGGCGGCAGATGTCCTGCTGCCTCAGCCCTGTTTTTCGCGCGCTCCCGCTTGACAAGTCGAGGCGAAGCTGGCACAATCGGCATAAGTTTTGACTTATTGAGGATGTGTGCAATGATATCATCAACCAATCAGCAAGAAGAAATCAACGGTACGGCACGGGCAGAACTTTCGTCGGTTACGACCTACACGGTGGCCTTTCAGGGCGAATACGGAGCGTTCGGCGACGAAGCGGTACGCGCTTACTTCGGTCGCCTGCAACAGTCGGCAGAGCCGCGCCCTTATCGCAGCTTCGCTGAGGTCTTCCGCGCGGTAGCCACAGGCGAGGTCAGCTATGGCATGGTGCCGGTAGAGAATTCGCAGGCCGGTAGCATCAACGATGTCTATGATCTGTTGCGCCAACATGATCTGTTCGTCATCGGCGAACACCAGCACCCTGTCAATCACTGCCTGCTCTGCCTGCCAGGACAGCAACTGAGCGACATTAAACGGGTAATCTCGCATCCGCAGGCGCTGGCGCAATGCGATGTCTACCTGCGCGAACTGGGTGTCGAGATCGTAGCAACCTATGATACCGCCGGTAGCGCCAAGATGATCCGTGAGGAGAATCTGCACGGGGTCGCCGCCGTAGCAGGTATTGGGGCGGCAGAGTTGTATCAGTTAGAAATCCTGGCGCGTGGCATTCAAACCATCAAAGATAACTATACACGCTTCATCGTGCTAGGACGCGAACCGGCACCACGCAAAGAGGGACCCGCCAAAACGATGCTGGTGATGGCGACAGCGCACCAACCAGGCTCACTCTACAACTGCCTGGGTATGCTGGCTGCCAACAAGATCAATCTGCTCAAGCTTGAGTCGCGGCCATCGCGCCAGCGCGCCTGGGAGTACGTCTTCTACCTTGACTTCGAGGGTCATCGGGAAGACCCGCCAGTCCGCGCTGCCCTGGCCGACCTCGCATCCCACACGACCTTCTGCAAGGTATTAGGGTCATTTGCCCGCAGTATATAAAAAAACAGAACATGTTCAAGAACGCTCCCCGTGCGGAAGGCGTTCTTGAACATGTTCTGTTTTTTAACGCTTGATCTTTAGTGTGTTTATAAAATTCTCGGCCAGCCGCTCGTAAGCAGGTGAATAGTACTCCTCGACACGCCCCGCGTCGCAGAGACTGGTGAGTGTGGGATCAATCGGCAGTTGCGCTAGCAGCGGTGAACCGCTCATCGCTACCAGTTCGGTACCATTGCTCGGTCCGAAGATTTCGTAGCGTTCACCGTCCGGCGTCTCGAAGTAAGACATATTCTCCACCACACCGACGATCACCCCCTTGAGGCTACGCACCATGTTGATACACTTCATCACAATCATTGTCGCCAACATCTGGGGCGAGGAGACGATAATAACGCCATCGACCGGCAACGATTGCAGCACGGTCATGGGCGCATCCGAAGTGCCCGGAGGCAGGTCCACCAGCAGATAATCGAGCTGGCCCCAATCAACGTCGCTATAGAACTGTTTGAGCGCACTGGACACCATTGGGCCGCGCCACACAACAGGATCGCTCTCGTTCTCAAGAAACATGTTCATCGACATGACCTTAATACCTGCTTTACTGCGCAACGGCTCGATGCCACCATTCACCGATTTGCCTGGCTGGCCCTTTGTACCAAACATACGCGCAATGCTGGGGCCGGTAATATCACCATCCAGAATACCGACCTTCAGTCCCTGCCGACGCAACGAGACGGCCAGCAGACCCGTTACCAGCGACTTGCCCACGCCTCCCTTGCCGCTCATAATAGCGATCACCTGCTTGATCTTGCGATCAGCGGGCGATGGAGACATCTGCAAGGGAATACCCCGCCCGACGGGTGCCTTCTTGGGAGCCACTGAGATAGGCTCACCATTGATCGAGGCATTCAGGTCTTTGAGCAACAAATCAAGCTTCTCTGGAGGGAAGCGATGTGTGCGCGCCCCTCCGGCAATGCTTTCGCGTGACCCGACCGCACAGGCAGTACAGGGTAAACCATGCCCATGAAAAACCTTGACCGTTGCCGGATATCTGGTCACAACATCATGTATCACCATGTCCGCAGTAATTAGTTCCGCCATATGCCATATCCTCATCAGCAGCAGAGATACTCTGTATACTGCTCATCGTATAATAGTATCAGATTGAAGATAAGAGACTAATTCCGACCTTGTTACTCCGATATTGAATATTATAGCATAAGCAGGATAGCTGTGGCTATAGGCAGGAAACATTGGCATGGCAAGTACAAGGACTCGCGCTCGCCATGCTCATGGGATGTCCTGTGACGATATTGCGGGCCAAACAATTGCAGGAAACTAGCCAGTATGCTATCATGGCAACACCAACACAAGAGTTCAGCAGGTTCGCAGACAGCGCTATCGTATCGGTAAAGGAAAAAGAATCATGGTAGAGAACGATGTCGCTTATTTAAAACAGGTTTCGCTCTTCTCAAGCCTGAGCGACAGCGATATACGCGAGTTGGCCGCCGTAGTCAAACGGCGTATATTTCGCGCAGGAGAGGTTATTTTCCATCGTGATGACCCCGGTCAGGTACTCTATGTGATCAAAGAGGGCAAGGTCAAAATCTGCCTGATCAGCCCCGACGGTCAGGAAATTTCGCTTGTTGTCTTCGGTAAGGGAGAATGCTTCGGCGAACTGGCCCTGCTCGATGGCCTGCCGCGCTCAGCCGATGCGATTGCAATGGAACGGGCGGAATGCTATACCTTACAGCGGAGTGACTTCCACAACGCTATTATGAAAAATCCGACCATCGCCATTCAGGTGATGGAGGTTCTCTCAAAGCGCCTGCGCAGCACCGACCAGCAGGTAGAAGACCTGATCTTTCTGGATGTCTATGGACGTGTGGCAAAGAAGTTGATCGAACTGGCCGACTCACATGGTAGCCGTGTCGATGATGGCACACGCATTGAAGTACGTCTCACCCAACAAGAACTGGCTTCAATGGTCGGCGCTTCACGCGAAAGCGTCAATAAGGTGATTGGCTATTTCACCGATAAAAAATACATCAGTACAGATAGACATCGCATTACTATTCATCACATCGACGCCTTGCGCCGACGTATCTACTAGTTCTACCGCTACAGGCGATACAGGGACGACCAGGTAAAACAGAGGAGAAGAGCAAGGTCATTGAAGAGGCCGCGTATGACCCAGAGAGAACAGCAGATGACTGCACATGCACGACACGAAGCCGCCATCAATGTTGTTCCCGCTGTTCAGCCTTCCTGGCTACAACGCATACAGGGGCTTATCAAGGAGCTACGCCCGCGACAGTGGACGAAAAATTTCGCCATTTTTATTGGGCTGGTCTTTGCACACCAGTTCTTCACGTTGCCATCGCTAGAACGCACCGTTGTCGCCTGGCTTATCTTCTGCTTAGCCGCCAGTAGCATCTATCTGTTGAACGATCTTCTCGATATACAGCAGGATCGGCTTCATCCAACCAAGCGGCAACGCCCTCTGGCTTCGGGATTGGTGCCTGTTTCCTGGACTAAAACCGCATTTATAATATTGCTCTTCTGTTGCGCATTACTTATCTATGGATTGTTCAGGATGCCCATTGCGCCCGCGCAAGATATCTACACCTCTGCTGGTGGTGCTAACGTTCTTTTTACCCTTGCGGTGGTTGCCTACCTGCTTTTGATGACACTCTACGGCCTGAAACTCAAACATGTCGTGCTGCTTGATGTATTTGTAATTGCCGCTGGTTTTATTCTACGTATTCTGGCCGGAGCTGTCGTAGTACCCGTCGTAATCTCGCCCTGGCTCTACCTTGTCACCTGTTTTCTCTCTCTTTTCCTGGCACTCGGTAAACGCAGGCATGAGCTAGTATTACTCCAGGGGCAGGCTCATCAGCATCGACAGATATTGCAGGAATATAGTCTCCCCTTGCTCGATCAACTTATTACTATCGTGGTGGCAGGCACCATCATTGCCTACAGCCTCTACACTATCGAAGGTTCGACCGGCGATCATCGGCTGGCCATCACGATTCCGCTTGTCATCTACGGCATGTTTCGCTACCTGTACCTGGTCTACATACGCATGGAGGGAGGAAGTCCTGAAGAGGTACTACTACGTGACCGCCATATCCTCGCAACCGTTTTGTTGTGTATAATTCTGGTTGGTATCATTCTTTATGCACTGCCGAGGTAAACACACCTGAAAAGGAATGCGCAACATAGAGAAAAGCTTTACCAATGAGTAGCCAAAGGGTCACTTCCTTGCACACGGAAGAAACCGACCAGACAGGCCACCCGTTTAAGGAAGCAGGAGAAAGCTTTATTAGCAAGCAGCTACGTCAATAGGTTGACATATTCTAGCAGTAGCAAAGCTTTTTGGGGATGATGCCGATATAAAAATAAAGCGCAAGGTTTATTGTTACCTCGCTTATAGAAAGTGCGTATACTCTCTATAATAGAGATTGGTTGGCATCGCCCTGAATATTCTTAAAGACAACATCGTAGATATTTCGTGGAGAAAGTTTTCTTATGAAAGCACTAATTATTGTTCCAACGTATAATGAGGTCGAGAATCTGCGCTCACTCGTTGATGCAGTGTTCTCCTATGCCCCCGGCTGCGACATCCTGATCGTTGACGATAATTCGCCCGATGGTACAGGTCAGCTCGCCGACCAGATTCACGAACAGGATGCGCGTGTGCAGGTCATGCATCGCCAGGGTAAATTGGGCCTGGGCACTGCCTACATTGCTGGTTTCAAGTACGCTATCGCAAACAATTACGACGCGGCCTTCGAGATGGATGCCGATTTCTCACACGATCCGCGCTATCTACCTGAATTTCTCAAGGCCATTGAAAACGCCGATCTCGTGATTGGCTCACGCTATATCAAGGGGGGCGATACACCAAACTGGACGCTGCTACGACGCATTATCAGCGGTGGTGGCAATATTTTTGCCCGCTTTATGCTCAACCTGCCCATCCATGATTGTACCGCCGGCTATCGCTGCTACCGTCGCCAGGTGCTGGAGCATCTTGACCTGGACACCATTCAATCGCAAGGCTACGCCTTCCAGGTGGAACTGGCCTATCGCACCTGGAAAAAAGGCTTCAAGATTGTCGAGATTCCGATTATCTTTATGGATCGCCGCGTCGGCAAATCCAAGATGTCGCGCAAGATTTTCCTTGAAGGTTTTGCCTACGTTGTGCGCGCCCGTCTCGGCAAAGCTAATGTCACGTCCAATCGCTCACAAACCATCGGAATGACCACCAGCGAAGCCGCCGGAGAAATGCCCTCCATTGCGCCTAAATAAGTGGCTCTGCATCAACGGCGCGATTTTCTTCTCTTCTGCTTTTTCCTACGTAGAGGAGGCGGGTCATCATCATCGGGCTTTACCCAGGGGTCCATGCCATACATGCGACGCATCTTCTGACGATAGGCAACCCGATAGGCTACGTCGTCCGGTGCGGCAGTGAGCTTCTGGACAAGCTGGTTGGCAGAACGAACCTGTCCTCCTTTTTCCGCCACCGATTGCCGCACCTCTGTATCATTACTATACATCTCGACCTGATGGCCTGCGGCACGCGCCTCTGTCGCCAGGCGTGCAATGACCTGATCCGCCGTTTCACCGTGCTGTGAGAAGATAATCCGAATATGATCTTCGTGCCTTACCTGCTCCCTCGCGCCGCCTCCATCAAAAACCACCGTCACGCGACAGGCCTGGTGACGATAACGATTGTGCAATTGCTTAATCAATAAGATACGGGCCTCAGCCATGCTTTGAACTTCCATAAAACGAAACATCTCATTGTTACGAATGATGTTATAGCCATCAACCAGAATTTCAAGCCCCATAACGAATAGATCACCTTTTATCCATATGGCTCAGCCCATCATAGCAGACCAGCCACCTCCATTGCTACGCACCGGTGTAGTACCGAACAGAAAAAGTTTGTCGGGAGTACACAACTATTATAGAAATATCATCACGATTAAGCAAGACAAAACATCGTGTACTGTCTAATGCGGTGAGAAGAGGCCCGTCAGCAATTGCCAGAGATAGGTGATCTCGGCCCGAATGTCGATGTGTACCACTTGAGCAATATAGCTGTTGGCGGCTGCGGAGAATGCTGCTACAATAATCACGATCATGAGTAGCGCGACTACGATCAGCAGGAACATGGTAAAAGCATATTCGACCCTCCTGCGCAGGCGGATACGCGGTGTCACATCTGTATCAACGGCCTGATTTTTCTGGTCGCCCACCACCTCCTCGTCCGCGCTATCATCAATGTAGATATAATAGGGTGCCAGATGATCCTCCTCTTCCTGCTTTCGCTTTGCCACACGTGGACGCCCAGACATCGTTTCTTTCTTGCCTTGCGACCCGCTGGCCGGTGCTGGCGTTATCGGCACAGCAGGCATAGCCGCCATCGGTGGCATTATTGCATTCGCGGCTACGCCCGTCGGCATCGTAGTCATCGGCGACTGCACAGACGGCATACCCTGGGAAAGAGGCATAGCACCTCTCGGCCTAACAAAAGCGTCTGCTACAGGCTGAGCCACTCGTGGTGGCTGCATATTTACAGGAGGGTGAGCAGGCTCATACTGGATCGCCTGTCTTTCCAGGCGGCCAGGCTGAATACACACCAGGGGATAAGTTGCCCCGTTATTGGTCGCGGGCTGACCTTGCCGTATCGGCGGCAGCCAGGTGCCGACCAGTGGAGGCACATCGCTACGGAACGGCAAGCCGGTTTCCAGCACACACGAGCCGCAGATGCCATGTACCATATCCCAACAAAAAGGGCAGGAGGGACGACGACACCGAAAACAGAAGTGGCACATGCCCATAAAAGCCGACTCCAGCAAGACGTGGGAAGCATGCGCCAGTTGCGGTTGATTGGGTGATGGAGCGTAAACAGCATGGCAAATAGTACATGTAACAAATAGATTTTCCTGATCATTTGGTTTATTTATAGAATTATCTACAAATGTATCTGGAGATGGTAACGAGGTTGATTCCTGCATAGTTGCCTCCACAGCATATATCAGCATGTAAATACGAGCAACATATTTTATTCTATATCTATTATACTCCCATTGCCCCAGACTTGTTCATCATACGTCGGACAATCAGCCAGAGTGAGAGGAAAGAGGCGAATACTTTTTTTGAGAGAAACGTGTTGATTGCAAAATTTCGCCGTCAAAAGGCTTGACAGCCCAACGGAAGTCTGATATTATCATACTTGCGAGCGAGAAACCGGGCAAGTGGTCTGGCGAAATCGCAAGGAGCCGTGGTGTAGTGGTCTAACATGTCTGCCTGTCACGCAGAAGATCGCGGGTTCGAATCCCGTCGGTTCCGCTCCTGCCAACTTTTTGTCACGAGTAACCCTTTCGCTTCATCATACTCCATCACTTCATCCAGCATTCTCAAAACAGGCAAAAATGCCGGGCGCGGTTTTATCGCCGCAATGATTTTATTCTCCAGATCATACAACAATCCAGCAGGCTCCAAAAGAAGCATAACCATTTCCCGCCGTTCCTCAACCGTTGCTACATCCCACAATGCAGCTATCCCAGGTATACGTTCACCTGCCGCAATCACATCTGCCAACTTTATCCCGTCCACCTCTGGTGACTCAAGTTCACGCAAAGCCAGTTCAACCGCCGCTAACTCACCTTGCATCTCCTCGTCATCAATATAGCCTTCCCGATGCTGCTTGAGAATACGTGAACGTTTCAGCTTGAGACGTTCTTTTTCTCGCTCTATTGTCATCGCATTCATACCAGCAGCTTCAGCAGCCGCTATCATCTTTTGACGCATCAATTCACGCCAGTTCTCAGGAAGCGTCAAGCCTTTCAACAGATCGCCAAACTGTCGAGCAGCCAGATCAGTACGAACGGTTAAATCTCCACCAGCAGGACAGGGAAGCCGCCGTGTTTTCGCCGTATCTCGATAGTAGGTATGGCCCGTCTTCACATGTCCTTGACAACGTAGCGTAAGGCCACAATGCACACAAGCAATATAACCAGCCAGTTCATATACACGGCGGGCTGTCTGTGGACGATTAGAAGCATGATACATAGACTGGGTAACTGCCCGTATTTGTTGCCACTCTTCGTAGGTAAAGGCTGCTCGATGTTGACCTCTATACCGTTCACCATGATAGAGTACCGTTCCTCTATCATCATCGGGGGCATACGCTGCATAAAACTCATTGCGCAAAATAGCCGTGATAGTATCCTTTGTGAACAGTCGATCACCAAAACGCTTACTACCGGTTCGATAGCCAGCCTCATTGACAGCATCGGCAATCTTCTCAGCCTCAAAGCCTTTTAGTCTCATTTCACCAATCATCCGTAGACCAGGATACGTGTGAGGGTCTAACTCAGGTGGCATTTTTGGCCCAACACGTTTATACCCAAATGGCACATCGCCATTATAAAGCCCCTGGGCTGCTCTTTCGCTCTTGCCCTTGCTCGTATGTTTTGCCAGCATATCAGAGAAATAAGCCGCAAACGCAGCCAGGATAGTAAGCTGTAACTTACCTTCTGGTGAGGAATAATCAATGTGTTCAGATAGTGATATAAACGCTGTGCGATACTCTGAGAGAATACGAAAACTTTGCAGCGTGACCATCACATTGCGTGACCAGCGATCAAGAGTATGAACCATAATAATTTGCACACGCCCATTTTCTACATCTTCCAAGAGCCGCTTAAACGCAGGCCGTTTCGCTATCTGCTCACTTCTTGCACTACGCTCATCATCCTCATAGAAAATGGGGGCTGGAAGCCCCCGTCTACTACACTCCTCGCTAATCGCTCGCTTCTGTGCATCCAGGCTAAAGTTATCCGCTTGCATCTTACTAGAACGGCGCACGTATCCAGCTACCACAACAACAGCTTTCTGAGTATCATTAAGCTGCTTGCCCATGTGTCACCTCGCTTTTCTCAACTGTTGACTCAGATGTACTTTCAGTGGAAACTTGAAGAGAACCGAGAAGACGTTGATCTTGCTCAGTCAGACAACGATACATGATGCGTGCCAGTAAGGCACATAAAGCGACAACTTCAGAAGGAAGAGATTGCTTGACAGAAACATCATCAATCATGCTATTCTCCAATGAAAAAGCCCTTGCCTCTTGTGCAAGGGCTTACCCATCTTTTTATGACAACACAACAGGAAGCTACATTAGCAGCAGTAATTGTTGCGGCTTATTAAGCCAACGCGGCTCCTGGCGGGGATAGTGCCGTGTAGAACGAAAATGCGCCAGCCAGGCGCGGGTCTGCTGCACATGCACCGCCCGGTGAATCCCGCATGCTGCTCTCGCCGGAAGCCAAGACCCAT
>DAOTVZ010000134.1:0-11975 GCA_034436045.1 Ktedonobacteraceae bacterium
ATGGCGGCGCAGGCTCTTGCCGCCGGAAAACACGTGCTGGTAGAGAAACCGCTCGGTGTTAACGTTGAGGAGTGCGAAGCTCTGCGTCAGCAGGTGCAGGCATCCGGGCTGGTACTTCAGGTCGGGATGATGAAGCGTTTCGATCCTGGTATTGCCTTTGCCCACCAGTTTATTCAGCAAGAAATGGGGCAACGGCTCGCGCTCAAAGCCTGGTACTGCGATTCGACGTATCGATACATGATGACGGATAATCTTCAGCCCATGCTGGTCAGTAGTACACAGGTCAGGCGACCGGAAGGCAATCCGAAGGCCGATAAGCGACGCTACTATTTATTGACCCATGCCAGCCACCTCGTCGATACAGCGCGCTTTTTGGGTGGAGAGATTGTGCGTGTGCAGGCCAGGCTCGTCGAAAAGTTTGGGGCCTATTGCTGGTTTGTGGCCGTAGAATTTGCCGATGGCAGCGTTGGGCATCTTGACTTGACGATGGTGGTGCGTATGGACTGGCACGAGGGCTTTCAAGTCTATGGGGAATATGGTAGTGTGATTGGCAAGACCTTCAATCCCTGGTATTTACGTTCCAGCGAGGTAGAGTGTTTTAGCATACGCGATGGACAGTATCGCCGTGTGCTGGGAGCCGATGCCCATTTCTACAAACTACAAATCGAAGGCTTTGCCGATACAATTCTGCATGGTACCCCTCAGCACGGAGCCGGGATCGAGGACGGTGTTGCGGCCATCCGAACCCTGGTAGCGATTTCACGTTCTGTCGAAACGAATGCATGGGTTTCTGTGGCCGATGTAACCGGGGGCGTCTGATGCGCGTGAGCAGCGAAACTCTCCCTCAAGCTCCAGTGGCACTCAAGTTGTGGACAAGCATTCGGACTTTTTTGCATGATATACTTAGGGTGGGTGTTGTACCTTATTGTTAGTTCAGGAGCAATTATTTCATGCTGGATGCATCTGTACGCACTGAGATCATCGAAACGTTGCTTAGCAAACTCCGAGACCTGTATGTCTTCCCAGAGATTGCACTACAGATGGAGGCGGCGGTGCGCCAGCATATGCATGATGGGGCTTACGATGACTGCACAGAAGGGGCAGCGTTCGCGCAACGGTTGACGGAGCATTTGCGCGTGGTGTGTCATGATCTGCACCTGGAAGTGTTTTATGTTGAACGTGAGGCATTGACGCGCGAAGAGGAGCGATACGAGCAGATCAAGCTGGGTGAAGTACAGCATTTTGGCTTCTATAAAGTCGAGCGGCTGGCGGGCAATATCGGTTATCTCGATATCCGCGCTCTCTATGCTCCTGATCTCGCGGGCGAGGTGGCCGTTGCAGCTATGAACTTCGTTGCCGACACTTACGCGCTAATTATTGATCTACGCCTGAATCATGGCGGCTCACCTGAAATGATTGCGCTGTTATGCAGCTATCTCTTGCCGACGCGGCCCGTACATCTCAATACAATCTACTGGCGCGTGCCTGAGCGCGCCGACCAGTTCTGGACGCTGCCTTATGTTCCCGGCAAACGCTACCTTGAAAAACCGGTTTATGTCTTGACCAGTAGCGAAACCTTCTCCGGCGCTGAAGAGCTGGCGTATAACCTTAAGAACCTCAAACGGGCCACGTTAATCGGCGAAACCACGCGGGGCGGGGCACATCCTGGGCGGATTCACCGTCTGAATCCCCATTTTAGCGTTTATATTCCCAGCGGACGCTCCATTAATCCCATCACCGGCACAAACTGGGAGGGGAGTGGTGTCAGCCCTGATATTGCAGTGCCACGCATGGCGGCACTGACCACTGCGCATCGTCTGGCCTGTCAACACATGCTAGCGATTAGTCAGACCTTGCCGCTCAAAGCCTGTGAGGCGTTGCATAAAGAGGTACAAGATGTCTGGCCGGATGTGATACAATAGCTGTTGGCGTGAAGGCCGTCTTATCCTCGCGGGAATGTCTTTCATCGGACTCATAGCCAGGCATATAGAAAAGTAGGGACAAGGATGTGTGAGCATGCATGACACGCTGTCATCGCTGGTCGAACGGGCTTTAACTGAAAATTATCGCCCATTGGAGTTTTATCTCCGTGAGAATAGCCGCTTGCCGGGGCCACGCGCAAACCTGGAACTGGCACAAGATGTTGCTTATCTGTTAGCCTCTGCCGTGCCGAAACATCCTGAAAATGTACGGTCGCTGTTGAATTATTTTGCTAATGGCGATCATATGATGGTGAGCAGCAATACGCCCGATGAGTTTGTGATGATGTGTGGCATTATCGGCTACGGGGCGTGTGCCGCCGTTAAACCCTCCTGGCGGCGCGAAACCTATGAACTGCTCGATCATTACGCCGGTAGCTCGTACTGGCGCGTGCGCGAAGCGGTAGCTCATGCCTACCAGCGTTTGCTCTCTGCTGTGCCTGACGAGGTACTGAAGCATCTGCTGGAATTAGCGCAGGATGGTTCATATCTGCAACAGCGCGCGGCTGTCGCGGCTATTGCCGAACCTATCGTCCTCTATAATGAGGAGATGGCACGCAAGGCACTCAACTTAGAGCGCCTTGTTTTACAGCGTATGCGCGAGGTGCCGCCGGAGAACCGGAAAAGTGAGGATTTCCGGGTGCTCAGAAAGACGCTGGGTTATGCCTTGAGTGTGGCAACCGCTGTAGCACCGCAGGAGGGCTTCGCGCTCATGCGTGAATGCGCCGACTGGCATGATAGTGACATTACGTGGATACTGCGCGAAAACCTCAAGAAGAAACGCCTGGCAAAATTTGTGAAGGATACTGCCGCGCTGACACAGATGCTTGCCTGAGTAAGCGGATAGTGTGTAACAGGCGTGTGGAATATGCCAACAGGTGGATAGTGACGTGAGATCGTTTTATGTGATGACGATGCCGGGGCTGGAGACGCTGGCCTTTAGTGAAGTGCGCTCTCTGGCACCCGATGCCGAACTGGTGAAATTCTCGCGCGGAATAGCAATCTTCCAGACAGCCATCTCACCGACCGGGCTATTAGACTTGCGCACGGTAGAAGATGTCTTTGTAACGCTGGCACATATCACCGGCCTGGGCTATGGCCCTGACGCGCTGCGTGTACTGCACAGCGCTACCCTCCATGCAGATATTGCTGTCGCGTTGCAACTCTGGCGACGGGTACAGGGTGGCTCGTTAAGTAGAAAGTGGCGCGTGGTCAGTCAGATGGTCGGTGAACATGGCTACCGGCGCGTCGATGCGGGCAAAGCGGTGCAAGATGCGCTGCGAAAAGTATTACCCCCTACCATGCGTATGGTGGATGATGACGCGGATGTCGAGTTCTGGCTCTGGCTCAGTGGTAGCGAGGCGCTGATCGGGCTACGTCTGAGCGATGCGAGTATGCGCCATCGTACCTATAAGCGTGAGCATCTGCCGGCGTCGCTTCGTCCCACCGTAGCAGCGGCGATGGGACTGCTCTCGCGTCCCTCGGCTGAGGATCGCGTGCTTGATCCGTTGTGTGGAGCGGGCACCATCCTGATTGAGCGTGGCCTGCTGGGCGCGTTTGAACAGTTGCTCGGTGGAGATGCGCGGCGCGAGGCGGTAGAGATGGCGAAGCGCAATGCTCGTAGCGCCGATGTCGAGATCACCTTGCACACCTGGGACGCGCGTAAGTTGCCGCTTGATGATGCAAGTGTGACGCGCATCATCACTAACCTGCCCTTCGGGAAACAGATTGGCTCTCACGAAGAGAATCGTCAACTCTATCGCTTGCTCTGTGAAAGCTTTGGGCGTGTGCTGACGCCCGACGGCCTGCTGGTGACGTTGACCAGCGAGGATCGCCTCTGGGAAACCGTCCTATACGAGCGGGGCTGGAAGATTAGCAAAAAGGTTGTGTGCGTTATTCTGGGCCAACCGGCCAGCATTTTTGTGGCCGAGCGATCCTGATATGCCCTGACTTTCTACGCGAATGGGAAGGAAGTCCTGCCGCATTCATGTTCTCTATTCGGTAGGATACGGTACAGAATACGTCTGATAGGTAGATCAGATATCAGAGAGAGGAGAACTCCATTGGCTAATACAACAACTGCCGATTTTCGCAACGGCATGGTGATTCGCTTTAACAATGACCTGTATATGATTACCGAGTTCCATCACGTTAGTCCCGGAAACTGGCGCGCGTTTGTGCGCACGAATTTGAAAAACATCAGGACGGGGCGCGTGATTGAGCAGCGGTTCCGTGCGGGTGAAGAGGTTGAGGAGGTACGCCTGGAGCATCAGAACTGGCAATTCCTGTATGCTGATGGCGATGACTACATCTTCATGAATACAGAAACCTACGATCAGCAACCGGTGCCAAAAGAATTGCTCGGCGATGCGGTGCGTTTCTTGAAGGAGCAGGATGTCGTAGAATTGCTGGTTGATGGCGAAACGGAACAGATTATCGCTGCCGAGATGCCCAACTTTGTGGAGCTTGAGGTAGTGAGCGCCGAGCCGGGTGTGCGCGGTGATACTGCGACCAACGTGACCAAGCCTGCTACATTAGAGACGGGCGCTGTGGTCAACGTGCCTCTATTCGTCAACCCTGGCGACAAGATTCGCATTGATACGCGCACGGGCCAGTACGTGAGCCGCGTGAAATAACTGCCATCTTCTACACGGCGAGGGATTATCCCGCCGTGTAGAAAGGGCTGTTACAAGCCGACACGCTTGAACGAGGTATCGATGTATTTGGTGTAGTAGTCGGTATCGGTTAACTCCTTGAGTTCTTCATCAGAGAGATACCTGTTCACTTCCTCGTCATTGCTGAGTGCTTCAAGCAGGGCTGGCCCCTGAACGGGGCCTTTGCTCGCCATGCTCCAGACCTTTTTAGCGTTACGCTGCACCATCTTATAGGCTTCTTGACGGCCTACCCCTTTGTCGATCAGCGCGAGCAGGATGCGTTGGGAGAAGACGAGGCCGCCGGTCATGTTCAGGTTAGCCTGCATGCGTTCGGCATCTACCTGCAACCCCTGCATGACTCTGGTGAAGATATGCAGCATATAGTGTAGCAACGTGCAGCCATCGGGAATGATGATGCGCTCGGTTGAGGAGTGACTGATGTCGCGTTCGTGCCAGAGGGCAACGTTTTCCATCGCAGTCACGGCAAAGCCACGCAGGACGCGCGACAGGCCACACAAACGCTCGCACAGTTCGGGATTACGTTTATGGGGCATGGCCGAGGAACCCTGTTGACCGGAGCCGAAAGGCTCGAACGCCTCGCTCAATTCGGTGCGTTGCAGGTGGCGAATCTCCTGTGCCATCTTCTCGATAGAGCTACCGATCAACGCCAGCGTGGTCATGAAGTGGGCGTGACGGTCGCGCTGGATGATCTGACTGGAGATAGGCGCAACCTTCAGGCCAAGTTGCTCGCAGACAAACTCCTCGATCTGTGGCGGCACGGTGGCATGCGTTCCGACGGCACCGGAGATTTTGCCGACGGCTATCTGCTCTAATGCTTCGGTCAGCCGTTGCTGCTGTCGTCGCAACTCGTCGTACCAGAGCGCCAACTTGAGGCCAAAGGTAATCGGTTCGGCGTGGATACCGTGTGTGCGTCCGGCCATCAAAGTATATTTGTGTTGCACGGCTACCTGTCCGACAGTCTGTGTCAGTTCATCTAGCGCCTTTGTGAGCAAGGTGCCGGCCTCTTTGATCTGAATGGCCAGTCCAGTATCCAGCACATCGGAGGAGGTAAGGCCAAGATGGATGAAGCGGCCCTCCGGCCCAAGCTGTTCCTGAACAGAGCGCAGGAAAGAGATTACGTCATGATGTGTTTCTTGCTCGATCTCGCGCATACGCTGCATATCGTAGCGCGCCTGGCGAATTTTGTTGAGAGCGTTCTGGGGAATGACGCCTTCACGCGCCCAGCCCTCGCAGACGAGTAGCTCAACCTGGAGCCATGTATCAGTCTTACGGGTGGCCGACCAGATAGCGGCCATCTCCGGTAGTGAGTAGCGTTCAATCATGCGATTATATGTTCCTTGTAATATCAGGGGTGATGACCATTCTGTAAGGAACACGATTGATCGTATCCACTGCGCGATCAATCCCATCCCTATAATATTGTCGTGTTTGTTTGGAGACATTCATCAACATGCCTCTGTGGTTCCGATTCCATTGTAGTGTATCATATCCTGTCTGTGCCGTGTGGGCATAAAAGTAGGCGAAGTTGTGTTCTTATTGCTAGCGACTATTGACGTTGCGGTGCTATGCGTGTACAATCGGGGTAATTCCGTTCCGGGTATTGACACGGAAACGTTGCCGACTATACCTGTTAAGTGCAAAAAATACTTGTTGATAAAGTGGGAGCAGCCATGAAAAAGGGGATTCATCCAAATTATGTAGAGGCCACGGTAAGTTGTGCTTGTGGCAACACCTTTCAGACCATGAGTACGAAGCCGGTACTCAAAGTAGACGTGTGTTCAAAGTGCCACCCGTTCTTTACGGGTCAGCAGCGCATTCTTGATACTGCCGGGCGTGTGGAGCGGTTCCGCAAACGCTTTAACCTGCAAGAAGAGTAGGATAAGGCTGCACATCTACGAAGAGAAAACATATGAGAGAGGGGTAAAGGAAGTGTATAGCAGTCCTTTATCCCTTTTTCTACTTTTATTGCTGTTAAAGGGGTAAGTCACGTGGAAAACGCCAGGCAACGAACGATCCTCTTCCTGATCGCGGATACGGGGGCCGGGCACCGCAGTGCCGCGAACGCTATTCATAGCGCACTCAGGATTATTGAGCAGGAGGAGCAAGAGGCATGGCAGGCACGCCAGCAGTCGTGGGTAGCCAGCCGCAGCGGTGGCGTCTATGCGCAATCGACACAGGATGACGCTGCCCCGCAAGTTCCCTCCGGCTCGCTATCGCAAACTCAGACCTCCCAGTTTCCCCCCCCTGGTTATCGGGTCGAAATAGTCGATGTTTTTGAAGAATATAGCCGCTTTCCATTGCGCGAGGCCGTCAAGCTATATGGGCCAACAATCCGCTACAACCCCAAGCTCTTCGGAGAAGTCTTTCATATGAGCAATCGGGCGGAGACGGTAGAAGCATTTAATACAGTGGCAACGCCGTTGATTCAGAACGGGTTGTTGCGCCTGTTTACCACTGTGCAGCCTGACGTGATTGTCTCGATTCATCCATTGCTCAACCGTGTCTCGATCCAGGCGCTCCGCGAGCTTGGACTGCCAGTGCCCTTTATCACCGTAGTGACTGACCTGATTACCATTCATTACTCCTGGTTTGCGGAAGGGGCTGACTGCTATATCGTGCCTACTGAAGAGGCGAAACAACTGTACTTGCAACGTGGCCTTGATCCGAAAAAGGTTCATATGTTGGGTATGCCCATCGATCCCAAGTTTACCCATCCGGTAGCCAGCAAGCACGAACTGCGAGAGCGTTTTGGCCTGCGCCCCGATCTGCCGGTGGTGCTGCTGGTAGGTGGCGGAGATGGTGCTGGTGGCTTGCAGACCGCAGTGCGTGCTATTTCCCATGCGCGTTTGCCCGTTCAATTGCTGGTTGTCACCGGACGAAATCGCACGCTCTATGCCCATCTTCAGCGTACCCATGCCAGCCTGCATGTGCCAGCAAAAATCTTCGGTTTTGTGCATAATATGCCGGAACTGATGCACGCTTCCGACGTGATTGTAACGAAGGCCGGCCCAGGCACCATCTGCGAGGCACTCTGCTGTAACCTCCCGATCATCTTGAGTGGCTACGTGCCGGGGCAGGAAGAGGGCAACGTTGATTTTGTGGTCGGGAACAAGGTGGGTGTGATGGCGCATGATCCGGTTGAGTTGGTGGATGCCATCAGACGTTATATCAAGCCGGGTTCACCGGAGCGCAAGGTACAGCAGGAGAACGCGCTGCGTCTCTGTCGTTCCAGAGCTTCCTTTGATATAGCACACTGTATTCTCAGCTACCTGCCCCCGGCGGACGCGCCAGGCCCCTGGCAATCTGCGCGCTGGCGACGGCGGCAGCAGAAGATGAGCGGGCGACTACGTTCCGCTATTCGCCTGCGGCGCATTCGTCGTCGTCTATCGAAACCACTATTGAAGGGGTCGGTGATGGAGCGTCTGGCCCATTTGCGTATTCAAAGTCTCTCAAATCGGCGCTCGATTCCTCCCATAGATCGTAAGTCATAGAGATGGAATAGAACAATATGCGGAAAAACACAACACCGCGACACGGTTGGTGGTGTCGCATGCTGGTGAAGCTGGCGCTTGCCAGCAGCAAAACCTTTTACTATGGTGGTCAGGCCGTTATCGAAGGCGTGATGATGCGTGGACGCACAACAATTGCTATGGCGGGGCGGCGTCCCGATGGTACGCTCTACCTCTATGAAGAGCCACTCAACCCGCGTATTTATCAGAATCCCATTTTTCGTTTACCTTTCCTGCGCGGTATGCTGATGCTCTGGCAAACGCTGGTGCTGGGTTCGCGTATGATGACGCTCTCAGCAACCATCGCTGCTGGTGAGGCGGATGCTCCCTCGTTGGTCGGCGGGACTATTGCGACCGGTGAGGCCGAGGGGGGCGTTTCTTTAGCGGTACGCGATGAACAGAAGACGGATAAGCCACCCACCGACAATGCCAGACTGATATTGAGCCTGCTTCTCTCGATGAGCATGGCGGTGGTGGTTTTCTTTGTCGGACCCGTCTTGCTGGCTAATCTCTTCACGCGCCTGTTAGGACGTACTGCCGGTGAAAGCGATCACAGTCTAATCAATGTGACGACCGAGGGCCTGCTGCGCCTGGGGCTGCTGATTGGCTATCTGAGCGCGATTGGGCGTGTGCCAGATGTCGAGCGCGTCTTTGGCTATCATGGTGCAGAGCACAAGGCTATCAACGCGATGGAACAGGGTGAGCCACTGGATGTTGAACACGTGCGCCTGGCCTCGCGTGTACATACACGCTGCGGTACTGGTTTTCTGCTGCTGGTAATGGTGGTTTCAATCTTTATCTTCGCTCTGGTACCGAACTACTCGTTATTCACCAGAATTATGGCCCGTATCGCTTTATTGCCTGTCGTGGCGGGTATTGCTTATGAACTGATGCGGGCCGGAGCAGCTAACTATCGCTATCGTGTAGTGCGCTGGCTACTGACCCCCGGCCTGGCATTGCAAGGCTTGACGACGCGCGAGCCAGACGATAGCATGATAGAGTGTGCTATTGCAGCATTACAGCGGGTGATGTTGCGCGACAAATAAGGAATTATGTGCATGGCGTTCAATCCAACCACTCCTCCACCGTTTGGGGAACAAGAAGAGCAGATTTTAGCCGAGTTCGAGTTAAAAGCACCGGCAGTGCTTGGTGATACTGATAAGGCAGAGACGCTGCCAACCCCGGAGACAATCCGCGAGCAAGAACACGAGGGGCCACCGCCGCCGACCGCGCCGGAAGGTGAGCGCCCTCACTTGCGTTTCTCCGCCACGCGCTGGGCCTCGACCGGCCTGGTGCGTGTCATGTACCGTTTCTGGACGCGCGTGGCCGCCCATCTCTTTCCTGAAAACTCGAAGAGCGAGGCGCTGGCGCGTTCGCTACATATTCCGTTGCCCGATACCTTGAATATGAGTTGGGTGACGGATCATCTGGCGGTCGGGGGCCGCATCCGTCCCGAAGATATCAGAGCGTTAAGCTTGCTTGGCGTGACCGATGTGATCGATACACGTTCCGAATATCAGGATGATGAACAGGCACTGGCGCGCGAACATATCCAGCTTCTCTATTTACCTACGCCCGATACTTACCCGTTGAGTGTCGAAGACCTGATGCGTGGTGCCGAATGGGCTACCGCGCGCATCAAGAAGGGGGGGCGCGTCCTTATCCACTGTGAGCATGGCGTAGGGCGAAGCGTGTTACTGACCTGCGCGGTGCTGGTCTATAACGGCATGCATGCTCGTGACGCGCTGGCTCTTGTGCAGCGCAAACGCTGGCAGGCCGCTCCCAATCATCGTCAAATAGCGCGCCTGAAAGAGTTCGAGTCAGCGCTGGCGGCTCGACGTAGCGCGTAACGCTCAATAGCCAGGGCCACCCCATCCTCTGTGTTGCGGGTGGTCACGGCCCGCGCTATCGACTTCACCGCCTCTGAAGCCTGTCCCATGGCCACTCCCCAGCCAACAGCCTCTAGCATTTCGATGTCGTTATTGTTATCGCCTATTGCCATCACCTCGCTCATTGCAATGCCGAGACTGCGGGCCATCCAGGCGACGCCACTGGCCTTACTGCAATACGGGTGCATAATCGCCATCTCCGCGCTACCGTAATTGCCCTGCTTAATCGAGTTCCAGCTACATGCCAGTGCCGAGATTTCAGGCGCGAGCGTGTAAATTGCCTCTTCTGGTGCGAAAGCTACAACGCGCAAGGGGTCTGGTTTGCCCTGGCACAGTTCGCTGAGCGGAAAACGTGTTATCTGGTCGGGAAAAGTAGCGAGATATTCGCTGAGCCAGGGTGTATCGAAGCTTTCTGGCCCCGTCCAGATTTCTTCACCTCTACCGTTAAGGTGATGCACGACCGGCTGTATGCCATAGCGAGCCAGAATGTGTACCACCTCGTTGGCTACGCTGGCGGTTAGCGACTGCGTGTGTAGGATGGTCGCCTGGGGATGCTGAAGGATGAGTGCGCCGTCGCAAAGAATGAGCGGAATTGAGAGGCCCAGCGCATCGGCGATAGGAGCAGTATTGGTGTAGCGGCGGCCCGTCGCTAGCGTGACAACAATACCTTCGGCCTGCGCGGCATGAATGGCGGCGCGGGTGCGCTCAGTGATCTTGCGCTCTGGTGTTAATAATGTGCCATCAATATCAATTACGAGCAGTTTAATATCCGGTGGTATTAAATCCATACGTTGTACACATTCTATGAAAGGATGCGCGGCGGCCCCTATGGGCCGTCGCGCTAAGAACGCTCTTTACCTATTAAGTATATCACTTGTTTGATATTGGAAATCCTGGTTTTAGGAAGCAAGTAGAGACAAGAGATTTTCGTACTCGCGTTAAGATTTGGAGTTTAGACTAATTTTCCGTGAATCGGCCTGGGAAGCCACTGGAGCAATTTTCGCAAGAATGTGTCTCATCCCGCTCTATAGGCCGTTCTATGAGGAATTAGTCTAAACCTCAATTAAGATAACGTAAAGCGCGTGCGTTCTGAAATCTTTGTTTTTAAGATACCGACAATCTCCTCAATTTCTAACTTTGAACTGGTTTGTAATCCCAATCCTCTTGCAATACCATTCGCGTCAGTGCTAAAGCGAGAGCTAAGTTCCAGGTGGTATGAGAGATCCTCTGCGGCTTGTAAGCCGTAAACATGAAATTGAGCAGAATCACCGAGGCGTGCCTGATTGAGATGACTGAACTGGAACTCTTTTTTTATGTAGTCCATGAAATGATCTTGTATTACCAGCACCAGATGTTTATTGATCTCCTCAAATGTCTGAACTTTATGGTGGACTTGCATTAAGATGGTTTTAGCTGTCATCTTCCAATTCATGCCAAAAGTTCTATTGTAAGTAGTTAACAAGGTTTCAGTATCGACCTTGAAACCTTGCGAATAGAGAAATCTTTGTCGGTCAGACCATGTTGTCCCTGTTGTATCTAGCGTTTGAAGTTCCAGTCCTACAAAGTCTCTAATCTCATATTTTCTCGCAGAGACAAGGAAAAAGTCTACGTTGCCACCTGGAATGCTAATTTCTGGAACAATGTGTAATTCGTTACCCGGTTCATGAAGAGTAAGCAAATGCAAACAATCTATAAATATCTGTCGTCTCTCCAGAAGACGGGCTGGGCAAATGATAACGTTCTTCTCTTCTTTACCATAAGTTACGGTACAGGTTCCAATAGTGACATTTGGATTGCTCTTCCTTGTTTTATAACATCTTCTGTTTAAATAAGGACAGTATTCTTGCAGCACGATATTTTCCCAGTCAACAACTTTGTTTGATCGTGTTGAGACACCATACATTTCAAGGATTTTTGTCATAG
>DAOTVZ010000135.1:0-32447 GCA_034436045.1 Ktedonobacteraceae bacterium
GCTATCATCGCACGATGAGCTAAAGCTGTAGGTTTCGGCATACCACCAGTAGGTGATGGAAAGGCTTGACGCGCCGGATGGCACGGTAAAGCTCTGCGCGATGCTATCCTGACAACTGCTATAGCCGCATAGATAGGCGCTGTAGTTGCCAGTGTGCGGGTTGGTAGTATCGATCAGTTCATAGCCACCCGAAGAAGACTCCCGCCAGGGCGCGGTACCATTCTCAAAGCCGCCGTTCTGGATCAGCGAGCCGGAGCCGGGTGGCGTGGGTGTGCCGGTTGGTACCGGCGTTGGAGTGGGTGTACTGGTTGGTACTGGCGTTGGCGTGGGTGTGTTAGTGGGTGTCGGCGTTGGTGGCGGTGTGCTGCCACCAGCCAGATCACGGGCGATATTGTAGATGTCCGGTGTGCCGAGACCACTGGCCTCATCATAGCCAGCAGTCGCCGGATAGTACAGGTTATTGCCGGTAGTGATATCGTGGAATGGTGCGTACTGCTGTTGCGTGCTTGCCAGTTGGTAAAGTTGTGGATCGAAGAAGCCCACACGCGACTTGCCCTGCTGTTGCAGATACTGATTAATCATCGCTGTGCTGCCCGCCCAGAGCGGAGCCGCCGCGCTGGTGCCACCGACAACGACGTTGCCCGTTGAGGGGCAACCGGCGGCGCTGACAGTGCAGTAGATGGCATAGCCCGTATTGGGGTCGGCATCTGCCGAGACATCCGGTACCTCGCGGTTGCCGTTGCTATACTGGTTCTTCACGCCGGGACCGGTCTGCCACGTAGGCTCGGCGAAGGTGTTGCTGATGCCGCCGCCACCGCCAGCACCATTAGGACTGCGCTGCGTGTCACTGGGATTGCTCCAGACGGTCTCGCTGCCGTAGGTGCCATTGTTGATTTGCAGGGTGGTGCCGCCCACACCGGTCACATAGGGATCGTCGGCAGGCGAGTCTACGGCCAGCGTGTTATCGTTGCAGTCATAGGCACCAGAGTCACCGGACGCGGCAAAGAAGGCGATGCCTTGCGCCGCCCCCTGTTTGAAGATATTATCGAGCGTTTGCAGTTCGGACGCGCCGGATTGCGCCTCGCATTCGCCCCAACTGGTCGTCATCACCTGCGCCTTGTTGTCGGTTACGATCTGATTATAGGTGTCATTGACGCCTTGCGTGGTATTGGGACCTTCGTAGACGATCTGCGCCGCGCCGGGGGCCATAGCCGCGACCACCTCAATGTCCAGTTCGACCTCGATAGCCCCCGCTCCGGCCGCGCCATTATAGCCATCGACCAGCACATTGGTGATGCTGGGATTGCCCAGGTTATTGCTTTGCAGATAGTGCGTAATATCGCTCTGCTGGTAGCCGTCCAGTTCAAAGACCGCTACGGTCTGACCACTGCCCGTAATGCCCGCCTGTTGTAAGGTGGCACCATCATATGCGCCGAGCAGATCGGAAGGGCCATATCCCCCGGCGGCAGCCTGTACCTTCCCTTTGTTACCGCTCCTATGGGGTATGTGAGCAGCAGTAACGCTCAGTTGAGAGAGAGGATGAAGTGTAGTACTGTTGTCAAGGCCGCCGATTGATGTAATAAGAGAAGAGATGGAAGCGGGCAGCGAGGGGGCGCTGGCATTGGCATAAAAATGACGTGTGCCAACCTGATAGTTGTTGATTGTGACGTGGAAGGCACTCTCGGCCTGTGCGACGGTGCCGGTGGCATCGATGAGCAGGCCGTTTGAGGCGATGTGCGTCACGCTCAGGCCCTGGCTGTGCAGATAATCGACTACCTGTCGCTGCTGATCGGCGGTTGGCGCGAATTCAGTGGTGAATTGTTGCGGGGTGAGAAAGTGATGATACAGCGATGAGTGGGGGTTGTAGAGTTCGGCCAGCAAACTGGTTAGCTCCTGCTGATTGCGCCAATGCAAACCGATGGAAAGAGCTAGCTGTTGCTGAGGACTGGCGGCACCAACAAAACTGGCGCGCCCAAGTAGTGGCACCGTCTGCCCTTTGAGTTGTACAAGCTGATCAGCGTCGGTGGGGTGCTGCGCGCGAGCCACCAGCGCAATACTAAAAATGCCTGCACCGATGATGACGAGCATCACGATGGCCAGGGAAATCCTGCCGGTTAGATAACGAAAACCACGTTGCATGCAGTTCTCCAAAGATGATTGATCGACGTACTACGATACACTACAAAAAATTTTTTTGCCTATCGTGTATATTGTTGTCTTATATACCGCTTGTCGAGACGGTACTGTTTCTTGATATGGCAGGAAACGTGCTGTGACAGTTTGATATACAACGATAGTCTGACATATAACGATAAACGCAATGTGGTCGGGCTTTGGCATGTTTTAGCCAGAAAGCACAGGGCTGTAACCCGGCGGCGTATCTTCTTGTAGTGAGGTCTGGATAGGTTCTCTAGCAAGAAAGGTATCACCATGCGCACATCACGATGGGTGTTCATTCTATGTATAGCTACGACTTTAGCTGCCCTCATAGCTGCCTGCGGTAGTTCCAGCACGACCACCGGTAGCGGTTCGTCATCCAGCAGCACGACAAGTAGCACCCCGACCAGCAGTAGCAGTTATAGTAATGGCTATGGCAGTAGCACAACTCCTACCGCGACAGCCGCCGCGAGCGGCAGTGTTGTGATTAAAACCGCGACCATTACCGTGAAGGGGCAGAGTATGACGGTGTTGACCAATGCAGCAGGGTTCACGCTCTATTACTTTAAGCCCGACACCCCAACGAAGGCCGTATGTACCGGAAGCTGCGCGCAAAAGTGGCCGCCGCTGCTTGTGACCGGTTCCGCAACCCCAACCAGCGCCGCGACCCTGCCCGGCAAGCTAACGGTGGTGAATTCTGCCAACGGCAATCAGGTACAGTATAACGGCCACTTCCTCTATACCTACTCCGGCGATACTACCGCCGGTGAAGCCAATGGTCAGGGACTTGTCGGCGTCTGGTTCGTCGCTACGCCCACGCTCGCCGCAGCGTGAGAAAAAGGTTTATAAACACAATAGCACCAGAAACGGCATGTCATTTCTGGTGCTATTGTGTTTATAAACCTTTTTCATATCAGAAAGGAATGGCAGGCCCATTCCTGCTATCATATTTCCTCTATCTGACAAATTTTGTCTCAGCCCAATACTGGCTTGTTAAGAGACGCTTTGACTCTGCCTGACGTAGTATACTAGGGGGTGATCTTTGCGATAAGGAAGCAAGAGGATATATGGCAAAAATAGCATTCCACCAGATTTCCAAATATTATAACGGTGCGAAGCAGCCTGCTGTCGATGCCGTCACCTTTGAGGTGCCGGAGGGTAGCACCTGTATGCTTGTGGGTACCTCTGGTTCCGGCAAAACGACGCTGCTGCGGATGGTCAATCGCCTGATTGAGCCAACGTCAGGTGAGATCATGATTGATGATAAGAACGTGTTGAGCGAAGACCCTATCGCTTTGCGTCGCCGCATTGGCTACGTGATTCAGCAAGTTGGACTGTTTCCTCACATGACTATTGAAGAGAACGTGCGTGTCACGGCTGAAATTACCGGTGGCTGGAGCAAGCAGCGCCTGCGCGAGCGCGTCGATGAGTTATTGATGCTGGTGGGTCTGCCACCCGCTGAGTATCGCCGCCGCTACCCTCGCCAGCTTTCCGGTGGGCAACAGCAGCGTGTCGGGCTGGCGCGCGCGCTGGCAACCGATCCAGCTATCCTGCTGATGGACGAGCCATTTGGCGCGCTGGATGCTATTACGCGCGCACGTTTGCAGGACGAATTGCTGCGTATTCAGCGCGACGTGCATAAGACGATCCTCTTTGTTTCGCATGATGTTGAAGAGGCGCTCAAGCTCGGCGATCAGATCGCTGTAATGGATCAGGGGCGTCTCTTGCAGTTAGGTACGCCTATCGAACTCCTGGCCAGACCGGCCAACGATTTCGTGCGCCGTCTGGTGGGAGCCGATAATATCTTGCGCCAGTTAGAGTATCTGCCGGTCACTACTGCTATGGATCAGCGACCGGAGGCGGTTTCGTCAGCACACTGGGGAGATGCTGTGATCTGCTCATCAAATGCTACCCTGCTCTCTGCTATGCTCAAGCTCCTCGAAACCAACGCCCCCGCCTTACTTATTCAGCACGAAGACACACACAAAGCCATCGGTACCATTAGCCTTGCCAGCATTAACCGTGAGATCACTCAGGTACGACAGGAAAACATCTCTGTAGAGGCGCGCCAGTAGTTTTGAAGGATTTTTTATGCATTACTTATTTCAACCCTATAATTATGACCTATCCGATCCAGGTAGTATTCCCAATCTGTTCTTGCAACATCTTTCTCTGGTAAGCATTACGATGTTCCTCTCTCTATTCATTGCGCTCCCGCTCGGCTTGCTCGTGGCCCGCCATCGCCGTTTATACCTGCCCATCATCACCATTTCTGGCCTGCTCTACACGGTGCCCAGCATCGCGGCCTTTATGCTCCTGCTGCCAATCACAAAACTCAGTTCCGCCACCGCCATTATCCCGATGGTACTTTACAATCAACTTGTGCTGATTCGTAACACGGTCGCGGCGGTGAATAGCATCGATCCATTGCTGATAGAGGTAGGGCGTGCGGTGGGTATGAACCCGTTGCAGATACTCTGGCGCGTTCGTCTCCCGCTGGCGCTGCCGGTTATCATTGCGGGTGTGCGCGTGGCGACTGTGACCACTATCGGCATCGCCGGACTGGCGGCGCTGGTGGGACAGGGTGGACTGGGCACGCTGATCTTTCAGAATATTGCCACCTTCGACCTCGACGCCATCCTGGCCGGAGCGATTTTGATTGCCCTGTTCGCTCTGTTCGCCGATGCGCTCTTATTGGGCTTACAAACGTTGTTGAGCCGGGGACGTAGCGCGGTTATGGCCGCCTGAAACAGAAAGAAGCGTGTAATGGCCGTCATACAGTTTATTCTCAATCCGCAAAACGATTTTATCGAGCAGACGTGGGCCTACCTGCGTATCTGCGGCTTCTCCATTGCTGTTGCGATTATTATTGGTATTGCGCTGGGGGCGGCTGTTTCGCGCAATCCGCTCCTGGCCTTCATCGCTGTCAACCTGAGCGGCCTCATCCGTGCCATTCCTATCATTGCCATCTTGTTTGCCTTCGTGCCCTTGCTGGGGCTGGGCTTTAAGCCAACGGTGATTGCTCTAATCGTGCTGGGTATTCCACCTATCCTGCTCAATACCTACACTGGCCTGCGCGCTATCGACCCGGCTATCCTGGATGCCGCTAGAGGCATGGGCATGAATCGCTGGCAGATTGCGACGCGCATTCAGACGCCGTTGGTGACGCCGCTGGTCGTCGCAGGTATCCGTACCTCGGCGGTACAGATCATCGCTACGGCCACACTTGCCGCCTTCATTGCAGCAGGCGGCTACGGTGAATATATCGTCGATGGCCTCAATGTCTTCAATTACACCGAACTGATTGCCGGTGCCCTTGCTGTAGCGGTGCTGGCAATCCTGGTCGAATTGCTGATGAGCTGGCTACAACGCCTCGTCACTCCTGTTGGTCTCAAAGTGCAGGAGCAGGAAGCGGTCAGCGCGTGACACAATGTACTGTATTCCATGCATCACATAAGGAGAGAATTAATGCGTTTATTCAAACGATCATCATGGTCTACGCTGGCAACCTTGCTGGCGCTCGTGCCGATGCTCTTGCTCGCGGCCTGTGGCTCGTCCGGCGGCAG
Source organism: Ktedonobacteraceae bacterium (assembly GCA_034436045.1). Classification (GTDB taxonomy): domain Bacteria; phylum Chloroflexota; class Ktedonobacteria; order Ktedonobacterales; family Ktedonobacteraceae; genus H111-94. The sequence continues at coordinate 5,724 of DAOTVZ010000135.1, forward strand.
TAGTGGCAGTGGTAGTTCCGGCTCAACAAAGGTGCCAATTGTGGTTGGTAGTAAGCTGGATGTTGAGGGGCAGTTGTTAGGCGAGATGTATATTCTGCTGCTCCAGAAAGCAGGCTACCAGGTGACACCCAGGCTGGCACTGGGTCAGACGCCTGTAGTCTTCAATGCTCTGAAAAGCGGTGCAATAGACCTCTACCCGGAGTTTACCGCTACCGGCCTGAACCTGCTAGGTGTCCAGTCGTCGTTTAATCCGCAGCAAGACTATAACACAGTCAAGCAAGGCTTCGAGAAACAGTTTCATATCACGTGGCTGGATTATTCGCCACTGAACGATGGCTATGCGCTCTGCACTACGCAGGCGGAGTCGCAGAAGCTGGGAGTGACCACGCTCTCGCAGCTTGCTCCCCACGTGCCGCAACTGGTACTGGCGACACAGAGCGATGGCATCCCTTTCTTTAATGATTTAAAAGCGACGTATGGTTTCGCTGCCACCAGTTTCAAGGCCATCAAGCAGGTCGATTATGCCATCGGTTTTCAGGCCGTGAAGAGTGGTGACGCCCAGGTCAACGAATGCTATACCACCGATGGCTCCGTCACAACGCAAGGCTTCATCTTCTTGCAGGATGACAAACACGGCTTCCCGGAGTTCCATCCCGCACCCATTGTGCGTGATAGCGTTCTCAAGGCCGATCCCGGCATAGCGCCCGCGCTGAACAAACTGGCCCCCTACCTGACCACGCAGGTCAGCATTGATCTTCAACAGCAGGTAGCCAGCAAGAAGAGCGGTGGCATGTCTGTCACAGAGGCGGTCAAAGAAGTTGCTACCTCGTTCTTGCAGAGCAAGGGGTTGCTGTAAAGCCTGTTGTCATTCACCGTACATGGTAAACAGGTCGAGAGCCTGTTCCAGCACATCCTCGGTGGGAACGGTGGCGACGAATGAGGCGCGATGCTCGCATTGATCGTGCTGGACATCGATGCCGCAGATGGGACAATGGATTTGCCACGCGATGAGAGGCCGATGGCGCGTGCGCCTCATAGGGCCAGTCGTAATCAGGTTGCCGCACCAGTAGATACTAACAGTCGCCGTTCCCACCGCTTCGGCGAGATGGCGCGGGTCGGCGTCGTTGGCAATGAGCAGGACGCAGCGCGCGAGCAGCCCGGTCAGACCATTGATGCTCAATTTGCCACTGAGGTCCTGCGCCGGATACTTCATGTGCGCGATCACCGAACGCACAAGGTAGCCCTCATCCTCTGTGCCGATCACGACGACGCTGGCCCCCGCTGCCGCCAGCGCATCACCAACGACAGCGAAGCGCTGTGTGGGCCAGTGGCGACGCGGGTCGGTGCCCCCCGGATGGATGGCCACCAGTGGGTGCTCCGTTTCGGCTACCACACGGTAGGATTCTTCTATGTCGCTCGGCATGACGGTAATCGTCGGCTCGACCGTCACGACCGGCGCGCCGACTAGAGAGACCAGCTCCAGGTAGCGTAGCACCTCGCTCTGGTACATGATATAAGGTATCCACAGATCGAGCGGGGGAGCATCGAGCGTGCGTAGACCAAGCGTCGTCCTGGCCCCTAAACGCGCGGTGAAGGGGTTTGAGTAGCGTCCCCCGCCATGCATCTGGATGGCGAGATCAAACTTTTCACGCCGCATCTGCCTGAAAAATTGCTCATTCTGTTCCATATCCTCTACCGAGCCAGGGGGTGTGCCAACGCCACTAACAGGCGGAACGACGATGACGCGATTCACCGGCCCTGGTCTACTGGTCAGAAATTCGACATGCCACTCCTTGCCCAGCAGAACGATTTCCGCCTCTGGATAGGCGGCCCGCAGCGCGTAGAGCGCGGGTATAATAAAAAGATAGTCCCCCAGTCCATTTACCCTTACCACTGCAATTTTATTTATGCCAGGTAATATTTTATAAAATGTTTTGGCAGATAGCATTAACAATCCTTAGCAGTATATAGCTGCTATACGTTGGTATTTTGCGATGATTACACGTCCAGGCCGTCTCTTTGGTGACATATAGCTCTCTTTTAACAATGAGCCGCCACCCACGTCATGAAAAAGAGAAGCACTGACTTTTTCTCGTTTCAGACATCAATGTGGTAGGATATTTGTAGTAGCAACACTCCAGAGGGACGGGATTTATCCTGTCCTGCCCGTGAAGCGTGTTAAGTGCACGGGTTAATGCTATCAGGAAGCGCTGTTCCCCACGTGAAGCACACGAGGCAGTGGTTTGGACATGATAAGGCATGTCCAAACGGGAAATTGTGCATTTCATGATGGGATATTGTTATGTGCGTTTTGTATATTAAGAGGAGTATTAGATAGATGACGACGACAACCAATGTCGCGCTTATTCCGCGACGTGTGCTTTTTGGCAATCCGGTGAAGGCTAATCCAAAGATTTCGCCCGATGGTCAGCGCCTGGCCTACCTCGCGCCGGTCAACGGCGTCTTGAACGTCTGGGTGGGCAAGGTGGGTAGCGACAACTATCAGCCGGTGACAAACGACACAGATCGCGGTGTACGCTTTTATTTCTGGGCTGCCGATAATACGCATATTATGTACATCCAGGATGTTGGTGGCAACGAAAATTTCCGCCTGTATGCCACCAATATCGAGACGAGAGAGACACGAGATCTGACTCCTTATGATGATGTGCAGGTACATATTCTCGCCCACGATAAGCATTTTCCCAACGAACTCTTGATTGCCATGAATAAAGAGAATGCGCAGTTGCACGATGTCTATCACCTCGACCTGGTGAGCGGTGAACTGCAACTGGTGGCGAAGAATCCTGGCAATGTCGCGGGCTGGGTAACGGACACCAATTTGAAGGTGCGCGGTGCGCAGGCCATGTTGCCCGATAGCAGCCAGCAATTATTGATACGCGACGATGAGCAGAGCGAGTGGAAGCTGCTGCTGACGTGGAGCGCAGAGGATGCGCTGCTCAGTGGCCCGGTTGGTTTCAGCAAGGATGGTCGGACGCTCTATATGCTGGATTCGCGCAATGCCAATGCCAGCCGCCTGGTGAGTTTAGACCTGGAAAGCGGGGCACTCAAGGTAATCGCCGAAGACCCACAGTATGACGTGGATAACATTATGATTCATCCCGATACCTATGAGATACAGGCGGTTGCTTTCAATCGTGATCGACGCGAGTGGACAGTGCTGGACGAGTCCATTCGGCCCGACTTCGATTATATTCGCTCGCTTCATGATGGAGATTTCTCGATTACCAGCCGCGACGATGCCGACGAGAATTGGGTCATCGCCTTCACAGCCGATAATGGCCCCGTTTCGTATTACGTCTATCATCGCAAAGAGCGGAGCGCGACCTTCCTCTTCGTCAATCAGCCAGAGTTGAGCAAGTATCAATTAGCGCGTATGCGGCCCGTGACTTTTCAGGCACGCGATGGCCTGACACTGCATGGTTATCTCACCTTGCCGGTAGGGCAGGAGAGGAATCTGCCGATGGTGTTGAATGTACATGGTGGTCCCTGGGCGCGCGATAGCTGGGGTTATAATCCAGAGGCGCAGTGGTTCGCCAATCGTGGCTATGCCTGTCTGCAAGTCAACTATCGTGGCTCGACGGGCTATGGTAAAGAGTTTTTGAACGCGGGCAACAAGGAGTGGGGTGCGAAGATGCACGATGATCTGGTTGATGGCGTGCAGTGGGCCATCGCGCAGGGCATCGCCGACCCGAAGCGCGTTGCCATCTATGGCGGTTCCTACGGCGGCTACGCAGCGCTGGTAGGTGCGACCTTTACGCCCGATCTCTTCTGTTGCGCAGTGGATATTGTGGGACCAAGTAACCTGATCACGTTAATTAAGACGATACCGCCTTACTGGACAACGATGGTATCGCAGTTCCACGTGCGTGTCGGCAATCCCGATACGGAAGAGGAGTTTTTGAAATCCCGTTCGCCGCTCTTCAAAGTTGACCAGATCAAAATACCTATGCTGATTGCACAGGGAGCTAATGACCCGCGCGTCAAGCAGGCGGAGTCAGAGCAGATCGTGGAGGCGATGAAGAGCAAGGGCATTCAGTACGAGTATATGCTCTTCCCCGATGAAGGGCATGGTTTTGCCAAGCCGGAGAATCGGCTCAAGTTCTACGCCGCCGCCGAGAAATTCCTTGCACAGCATCTTGGCGGGCGCTATGAAGAGGAATAAGACCACTATGGAACCCGATGGCATTGCGGTGTTTGCGGGCAGCGGTAGCCCGCGCCTCACCGCGCGCATTTGTAAGTATCTCAACATTCCGCAGGGCATGAACGAGACCCTGCACTTCTCTGATGGCAATACCTTTGTGCGTATTCTGGAAAATGTACGAGGACGCCGTGTGTATGTTGTGCAGCAAACGGTTTTTCCGACCAACGACAACTTTGTCGAACTGCTCTTCTGGATAGATGCATTCAAGCGCGCGGGCACCGATTCCGTAACAGTGGTGATTCCCTACTTCAGTTATGCGAAGGGCGATAAGAAGGATGAGCCACGTGTCTCCATTCGCGCCCGTGTCTGTGCCGACGCCATTGAGGTCGCGGGCGCGAACCGCGTAGTGACGATGGACCTGCACGCGCCGCAGATTCAAGGCTTCTTCCACATTCCGGTGGATAACCTGTACGCCTTGCCGGTGCTGTGCCGACGCATCAAAGAGATGGAGCTGGATGATATAGTCATTGTTTCACCAGATGCCGGTTTTGCCAAGCAGGCGCGGCGCTATGCCTCATGTCTGGGCGTCTCAATGGCTATCGCCGATAAGGAGCGACTCGCGCATGATGAGAAGGCGCATATCCTCAGCATCATCGGGGATGTGAAGGATAAGACGGCGGTGGTGGTCGATGATTTCACCATCTCCGGCGGCACACTGGTCGATGTCTCCTATCAGTTGATGGAGCGCGGCGCGAAGGCCGTCTACGCCGTAGTGACGCACGGCGTACTGACCGGCAACTCCGTCGAGCGCATTAACGAGAGTCCGATCAAAAAACTGATCATCACCGATACGGTAGAGAACCAGCCGGTGCAGTTCTCAGACAAGATCGAGATAGTTTCTGTAGCCCCACTCTTCGCTGAGGCCATCAAGCGCATCCATAACCGCGAAAGCATCAGCGCCATGTTCGAGAACGTGTAACAATAAAATGCACAACGCATAATCCCCACAAGGGTCATCACTGCACATGTTATATATAGTGATGACCCTTGTGGGGATTATGCGCCTGTTAGCGATTATCTTTACAGCGGGAGAAGGGAGTGATACCATGCTAAATAACTGATCATTCTCTAGCTCGATAGAGGTTTGCAGAAAATATGGCAGAATCACAGGAGCAGTGGTATAACCGGCAGGCGATAGAGCGGCTGGCGCAGCACATTCCCTTTGAACAGGACAAGGCCGCCAAGTCCGAGCAGATTGAGATGTTGCGCGGCCTCGTGATTCGTTATGGGCGTTTGATGGACCCCGAACTCTTCGGTTTCGAGGCGCGTGAGGAGTTGATACGTCTGGGCCTCTGGAGTCGCATTGGTCCCGCCAACGCTGACCCGCGCAACGGCTGAATAGCTTGCACGATTGTGAGAGATTTGGTATGCTTTAAACAGGAGTTCTCTATCTTGCAAAGCATGTTCTGGCAGATTGCCTGCTATTCCTACGGAAAGCGAGAAACTATGGATACAACTCTGCACAGTGCAAATCTGACCGCAGATGAATTGGATAGGGTGCATGCCGAAGCTGAGGCGGAGGAAGAGCATCACATTCATTTGCCCGGCCCCAGCGGGTGGCCGCTTTTCCTGAGTTTTGCCATTATTGTGACTATCACCGGGCTACTATTTATTCCGCAAAACCCCTGGATTTCTATTATTGCCGCGCCTTTTGTATTAATTGGCATTATCGGCTGGGGGCTGGAGGACCCGATGGCACCGTCCAGCGACGCCAAGATGCGACCGGACCTCAGCGCGCACCAGGTACTGGAAATGGCACGCGAGATCGCTGAGGAAACGGTGACCGTCAGCAGCACCGCCTACAGCGCGCATCCCGTCTCGGTCGAGCTTGACAGCGTTGATGGCAACGCGCTCACGCTGGCACTCTATGGCCAGGTGGAACTTGAGGCTCAGCGCGATCTCCTGGAAGAGAAAATCCGTGCCTTGCCCAATGTTGTAAATGTCCTCAACTTTATCGTTGCGGAAGACGCTATTCTCAATCGTGCCAACGAGCGCCTGGCGCAGCTAGAGGCGGCGGGCAAGCTGGATGGGACGCGCAATATCTCTGTGCTGGTGGAGAACTATATTCTGCATCTCTACGGCGATGTCTCCAAGCGCGAAACCAAATACATGCTGGAGCGCGAGATGCTTGGCATACCGGGCGTGAAAGTGGTGGTGAATCACATCGGCCTCGATACCAGCATTCCGGGCAACCTGGGCAAGACTCGTAACAAATAATTGCGGAAGGCAAAATACGGCCCCCATGCTGCATGGGGGCCGTATTTTGCCTTCCGCAACTTTTTTAGCGTTTGCGCAGGAAGGCCGGAATATCGATGGCGTCGCTTGAGGCAGCGTTACGCCCGCGCGACAGGTCTGCCGGACGCTCTACACGTCGCACCGGACGAGCGGTCGGATTCGGCTTGCTCACGGGCCGCTGCAACGGCTGTGCCTCTGGCTCTGGCGTGGGCAACGAGCGCGGGGCATCGGTCTCCGCATTGTCGTTCTCGTCGTCAAAGATAGCTTCCTCGTCCGCCTCTACATCGGCGGGAACGGGCACGCGCACAGGAGAGGCTGCCGGTGGCATATTGACCGCGCGTTGCCGCCCGGTATCAGGCAGTGCTTGCTGACCACGCTCGCCCCGCAATGGGCCGGTTGGATGGTTGGCAATGTTCAGGGGCGGCGGCGTGATCGGCAAGGAGCCGTACTGCGCAGAACGAATAGCGTTATTGCTATTGCCTTGCGACACCTGGTACAACCTGCTGCGATCATACTCCGGGCGCACCTGAGCGTAGGGGTAGCTACTCATCGCCTGCGGGCGCGAAGGCGCTGACTGTACCTGGTCGAAGCCGGTGGCAATGACGGTGATCTTGACGCGCCCATCATAATTGGGGTCCTGCACCGCCCCAAAGATAATGTTGGCCTCTGGATGCGCCGCCTGGCTGATAATGTCCGCCGCCTCATTGACCTCGTAGAGCGTGAGATCCATACCGCCCGTGATATTGAACAGCACGCCGCGCGCGCCGCTAATATCGATATCGAGCAGTGGACTGGCAATCGCCACCTGTGCTGCGTCGATGGCGCGATTCTCGCCACTGGCCTCGCCAATCGCCATCAGCGCCGAGCCGGCGGCGGACATAATCGTCTTCACATCGGCAAAGTCCAGGTTGATCAGGCCGGGTACCGTAATCAGGTCGCTGATGCCCTGAATGCCCTGACGCAACACATCATCGGCCAGGCGAAAAGCCTCCGTGAGCGGTGTGCGCTTGTCGGCCACTTGCAAGAGGCGGTCGTTCGGGACGGTAATCAGCGTATCGACGTGCTGTTTGAGATTGGCGATACCTTCCTCGGCGGCCATCTGGCGTTTCTTACCCTCGAAGGAGAAGGGTCTGGTCACGACGCCAACGGTCAGCGCGCCAACCTCGCGAGCGATCTGTGCTACGATGGGGCTGGCCCCGGTGCCGGTGCCGCCGCCCATACCGGCGGTGATGAAGACCATATCGGAGCCTTTCAGCGCCTCGTAGATCTCCTCGGCGCTCTCCTCTGCCGCCTTCGCGCCCACGCTGGGGTTGCCCCCAGCGCCGAGGCCACGAGTCAGCTTATCGCCGATACGGATACGGTGGGGTGCTTCCGTCAAGAGCAATGCTTGCGCATCGGTATTGATGGCGATGAACTCAATACCCATCATATTAGCTTGAATCATACGATTGACAGCGTTACTGCCACCTCCACCAACACCGATCACGCGAATCTGGGCAAAGCCCTCCAGTTGATGATTTCCCATTGGCAACATATTTCGTGGCCTCCCTTTCGAGTGCTGGTTCTCCTGCTCCCTATTATATAGATATAACGAACGGAAGAGATAGATAAGAGCCTCTCAAAAACAGTTATTACTACGGAATAAAAGCGCGCAGCCAACGGACGAAACGCGCGAACATATTGCCCGACTCCTCATCCTGCATATCCTCCTCGTCGATGAGAAACGAGGTGTGGCGCAGTCCCCAGAGCAGCAGGCCAACGGCAGTGGCATAGGCCGGTCGGCTGATCGAGTCGGCCAGGCCGTAAATGCCGATGGGCGAGCCGATACGCGCCGGTAGATCAAGGATCTGACCGGCCATATCGAGGATGCCTGGCAGTTCGGCGGTGCCGCCCGTCAGGACAATGCCTGCGGGCAACAACCCGTCGTAGCCGGATTTCTTGATCTCCTCGTGTACCATGCTGAACAGTTCTTCTACCCGCGCCTGGATGATTTCGGCCAGCAGTTTGCGCGGCACGAGATCATTGGTGTCGGGCATAAACTGTGAAAGATCGATCATATCATCATCGGCAATCGACGACGGGTCACAATGACCATAGGTGACTTTCAACTCCTCGGCCACACCGAAGGGCAGGCGTAAACCAATGGCGATGTCATTGGTAATCAGGTTGCCGCCAATGGGCAAGACCACCGTATGCCAGATAGCTCCATCGGTGAAGACGGCGATATCGGTCGTGCCACCGCCAACATCCACCAGCGCGACCCCCAGGTCAGTTTCGCCATCGGCCAGCACAGCTTCGCTGGAAGCTAGCGGCTCCAATACCAGATCCTCGATCTCCACCTGCGCTTTGTGGACACATTTGATCAGATTCTGAATAGAAGAGACGGCCCCTGTGATGATGTGCGTCTCTACCTCCAGGCGGAAACCGGACATGCCGATGGGGTTCTTGATGCCCTCCTGGCCATCAACCACGTAGCCACGTGGTATCACATGTATAACCTCGCGGTTCGCCGGAATGGCGATGGCGCGCGCCACCTCAATCGCACGACTGATATCATTCTGTACGATATCGCGGTGACTGGGCGAGATGGCGACAAACCCCTTACTATTCTCAGAACTGATATGGCTACCCGCGATCCCCACATAAGCCGACGTGATCTTCTTGCCAGAAAGGCGCTCGGCCCGATCCAGCGCTGCGGCGATGGAAGTGACAGTCTCTTCTATGTTCACGACCACCCCTCGGCGTAACCCTTGCGAGGGGCAGGTACCGACGCCAACAATGTTCAGCTTCCCGTCGCGGTCCAGTTCGCCGACCAGGACACAGATTTTTGTTGTTCCAACGTCGATCCCGACTATCACCCGCTCTTGCACGATTCTCTTTCCTCCTGGGCGGTAAGTTGAGACGCACTACAAAGAGAAAGCCTACGATTTTAATGTATAGACAGGATGCAGGCCGTAGCGCACATCGATGGTCGCCAGCGCGAGTTGTTGCTGTTTAGCCATCGTCAAAATGGCCTGCAATTCGATGAGCCGGTTCTGCAACGGGTTGGTATCTTGCGCATTGCCAAGATAGGCCAGCCAGCCGCCCGGCCCAACGACAGTATATGTTCCCGTGCCATCGCCTGCCGCACTATTCTGATAGCGCAAGGTAAAGGACGTGATTCCCGTCAGCGCTGGCAACTGTTGAAAGATGGCCAGCGCGAAGGCGACGTCCTGTGCATTCAACTGGCTACCGGGATGCAACACCTGCGCTTTCTGGCCCTTAGCAGGTGTGCGCATATCGACCACCGTTAGCAGGTGATTGACCCCGGCGCTCTGACCGACCGGGGCGATCACCACTCCATGCGCGTCCACGCTGTAGCTGCCCTGGGGCGTCTGCCAGAGCAGCACCGGCTGGCGCTCAACAACGGTCACATTGATTTGATCTGGTAGTTGCCGACTCAGCGTCGCCGAGGCTACCAGGGGATTCTCTTCGATCTGATCGGTAAAAGACTGCACATTCAGCAGAAAAATGTTCTGCCCCTGCATGCCCATATTCTGAATAGACGCCATAAGCGCCGTGTTATGCGTACCACTGACGTTGACCTGTGTAATCCGAAAGGCGCTGCCGGTGAGTGCGAAGCCAAGCGCCAGGCTGAGCGCTAACAGGATCGAGAGCAGGCCAAGCAGCCGCCAGAAGAAGCCGCGCCGCCCGTTGCGCCCGCTGCGCGTGGGAATCGGCGAGCTTTGCGCCTGCGGCAGACGGCGCACCGCCCTCATGCGCCCGCTACTGGCCCGCATTCCTGTTTGCGCGAAGGTACGTGGGGCCATTCTTACATAAGTATGCGGCTGCGAACGCGCCCGCTCTCTACGCATCCGCTCTTGCCGTTGCGCAAAGGTGTTCCAGGCCGCCGCCGGATCAGCCTCCGGCATCGTCACCACCCGCCGCGATGTGTGCGCCGGGTAGGCCATCTGCTGAGGGCCATATTCGCGTGGTTGTCTTCGCTCTGTCATGTGTGCTACACCTCCCACTCACCGCGTAACTCAACCTCCATCTCCAACGCGATCCCAAACCGCTCTAGCACGCGGTCGTGAGCCTCCTTGATAAGGGCCGCAATGTCCGCCGCCCTCGCGCCGCCTACGTTGATAATAAAGTTCGCATGACGCTCCGAAATTTGCGCTCCCCCATGCCTCATGCCCTTCAGGCCCGCCTCCTCAATCAACCGCCCCGCGTGATGGCCCACCGGGTTCTTGAACACCGAACCCGCACTCTGCTGCACTGGCTGTGTCCTGCGACGATGCTGCTTGTACTCCTCAATTTTTGCCCGCAACTGGCGTGCATCGCCGCGCCGCAACCGAATCCCCATCCGCATAATGATTTCTGCCGGTTCAATCAAGTGCCGTTCTGCGGCGACAGGAAAACCAGACCCGTCAAACTGTACGCGCCGTGAGGCGCGGAAACGGCTGTGTCGGTAGCTCAGATCAAGATCGTTGCGCTCATAATACACGATTTCCGGTATCAACGCCTCCTGCTCACAGGAGCGCGCATCCAGCACCTCGACCCATTGCAGCACCTGACCCAGCTCGCCGTTGTGCGCCCCCGCATTGCTCACTACGCCCCCACCCAGCGTCCCCGGTATGCCCGGCCCAAACTCCAGTCCAGCCCATCCCTGTGCGACCAGGTCGTTCAGCAGACGTGGCCAACTGACTCCCGCTTCCGCTACCAGTAGCGCCGTCCCATCATTGTGAGCTTCAATACTATAGCTATTAAGAGCAATACGCGCGACAATCCCGCGTACACCCGCGTCGGCATACAAGACGTTGGTACCATTGCCCACGAGCAGCAGTGGCCAGCGCCGCTCCGCGCACAACGTCACCAGGTCGATCAATTCCTTGCGTGTCTCAAGTGAGACCCATACATCTGCAAGTCCGCCCACGCCGAAGGTACAGTGCCGTGCCAGTGGCTCCTGACGCCGCACCCGCTCTCCCAGACGCGCATGTAACAGATTGTATGCTGTCTCAATATCAAAACTCATCGGTGTTCCTCTAATCGAGCGAGGAGCCGCTCGGTGACAGTATAGATATCTCCTGCTCCCATTATCACTACCAGGTCGCCGGATTGCAGTGTTCTATTTAACAACGCGACGGTATTCTCAATGCTGCCGCCATACATGACCTGCGCGCCGCCATACGGGCCGAAATGTGGGCGCAAGGCCAGCGCCACCACCAGGTCGCGCGCGTGGATTGTACCGGTATCGCGTTCGCGTGCCGGGAAGATGTCGGCGATAATAGCGACATCCGCTGCATCGAAGGCCCTGGAAAACTGCTCAAAAAAGCTGCGTGTGCGACTAAACATGTGCGGCTGATAGACCGCGACCAGGCGACGCTGCGGATAGCGCTGGTGCGCTGCCGCCAGTGTTGCCTTGATGGCGGTGGGATGGTGGGCATAGTCATCTACGAGAATGACATCTGCCTCACCTTCTGCGAGCGGTAGCGACCCCTGATGGCGAATCTCGAAACGCCGTCGGTTGCCTTCAAAACCCTCTAACGCGCGCGCAATCGTTGACGCATCCGCTCCCAGTGTATAAGCTGCTGCGAACGCTGCCAGAGCGTTTTCTATATTATGTACGCCTGGAATCCGCAAATGGATTTTATCGCCTTTAAGCGGATCTATCTGATTGTTCAGGCTGACACGAAAGCTTGTCTCACCCTCTACCCGCACATCAAACGCCTCAAAGCTGGCTTGATATGACAGGTAAGACGGAACCTGAACCGTTTTTGTCACAGCATGTATTTGTTCATGTACAACCCCATAAGTGATGACCTGACCATTCCATCCTTGCAGCCGCTCACACAGATCCTGACAACCAGGGCTGTTGCGATTGATAATCAGCGTCGGTGGCAACGACCACAGCGGGCGCATATCCATGCCGCGAATAAAGTGTTCGAAGGCGTCCAGGAAGGCCGTGTAATCGGCGAAAAACTCAGGATGCTCGAACTCAATCGAAGTCACGATCACCAGACGCGGGTGATAGTGCCAGAAATTATGATTGAACTCGTCGGCCTCATTCACAAAGTATTGACTGCTGCCCAGGCGGTAATTCGCCCCGAAGCGCGGAACAACCGCGCCGATTTCACAGGTCGGATCGAAGCCTGCATCGATAAGCGCCAGGGAGAGCATGGCGGTGGTCGTGCCCTTGCCATGCACGCCGCTGACCGACAGCACGCATTTATCGCGCATATGCTGACCCAGCAGTTCCTGCCAGGTCACGATAGGGATGTCCCGCTCTTTGGCCGCCCCCAGTTCCACATTCTCAGGATCGAGCGCCGGTACCGCCGGACTGATGACCAGCATATCGATGTCGCGTACATGCTCGGCGCTGTGCCCAATCTGCACCGGAATACCGCTCTGCTGCAAAGCCTTTACCGTCGCGGACATGTGCTGATCGCAGCCGGTGACAATCTCCCCGCTCTGTCGTGCCATCTGAGCCAGGGCCGAGATACCCTGCCCTCCGATACCTATGAAATGTAGACGTGATTGCTTCAAATGCCTATTACCTCTCGTTTCGCAACATTTGCGCCCGCTTCTCGCGCCATCTGAACGACCATTGCCACAATCTCTTGCGTGGCATCAACTTTTGCCAACTGCCTGACCGCTATACTCATGCGCTGTTGAATATCAGAAGATGCAAGAATATCACTTACACGTTCTAACAGAGCATCAGGTTTCAGACGATCATTCAACAACACTTCGGCTGCGCCGTATCTGCCGAACATGGCCGCGTTGGCCTCTTGCGGTGAACTGCCGATAGCGGGTGGTAGCGGCACCAGTACCGCTGGTTTGCCCAGCACGGCCAGTTCGCTCAGCGTTGCCGCGCCGGAACGGCAGACCACCAGGGTTGCAGCTTGCAGCGCCAGCGGCATCTCGGCATCCATATAGGGTACCAGGTGATACTGCCGCCGCGTCGCTTCATCCAGGTTCGCTATTGTCTGTTCCGCCAGCGCTCGTGTCTCTTCAAAGAGCTTCGGGCCACTGATCTGTAGCACCTGACAACGTTCTAACAGTCCTGGCAAGGCGTGACAGATGGCCTGATTGAGCGTGCGTGCGCCCTGGCTGCCGCCTGTGACTAGCAGCAGGGGACGTTCAGCCTCTAATCCCAGGCGCGTTCGCGCCGCCTCAGGCGAGACTGCGCGCACATCTAAGATAGCCTGCCGGACGGGATTGCCCAGGTGATACGTCCTGTGCGCTGGAAAGTAGGCGCGTGAGTCGGCAAAGGCCACCGAGATGCGCGTCGCTAACGGTGCCAGCAAGCGATTTGAGAGGTTGGGCGGCACATCCTGCTGATGCATCAGCAGGGGTACCCCGTTCACACGGGCCGCCAGTCCGGCGGGTACTGCGACGTAGCCGCCACTGGTAAAAGCCACCGCCGGTCGAAAAGCGCGCACGATGCCAACTGCCTGCGCCATCCCCACCGGCACACGAGCTACGCCCGTAACCGTGCGCCAGGAGACGAAGCGTTGCAGTTTGCCCGCCTTAATGGCCGCGAAGCGGAAGCCAGCCGCCGGGATCAGCGAAGTTTCCAGACCATCATCGCTGCCCAGGTAGAGGATCTCCGCCTGGTAGTCGTCTCGTAACCGGGTTGCCACCGCCAGGGCCGGATAGATGTGCCCGCCGGTGCCACCGCCAGAAATCAGCACACGCATGGTTATGTTACCTTCTTGCGCTTAAATGCCATCGTCATCGTGCGCCGCGAGAGCGCCGGATTCTCAGGCTCTTGAATATAGCGCGATATATTGAGCAGCACGCCGACCGCCGCCATCGAGATGACCAGCGAGGAGCCGCCGAAGCTGATGAACGGCAGCGGCACACCGGTATAGGGAATAGAGCCGGTCGAAGCGCCGATATTGATCATGGCCTGCAACACCAGCCAGGTCGTGATGCCTGTCGCCAGTAGTGCCCCGTAGACATCCTGCGTGCGGCGCGCCAGGCGGAAACCGCGAAAGGCCAGGAAGACGAAGAGCATAATCACCAGCACGCATCCGACGTAGCCCAGTTCCTCACCAATAATGGCGAAGATCGAGTCCGTATAGGGAAACGGCAGCCAGCCCGTCTTCTGTCGGCTCTGGCCCAGACCAACCCCGAACAGGCCGCCGGAGCCAAAGGCCAGCAGCGACTGATAGAGTTGCAGGTTCAGGTTGGTAATGTGCGCGAAGGGATTCATGAAGCCCACCAGACGCGCATAGCGATATGGTTTAAAAGCCTGAGTCAGTAACACGACCCCTCCGCAGGCCATCGCCAGCAAAAACTGCACGATATTGGCCCCGGCGGTAAAGAACATTGCCACCGCGAAACCGGCAATGATGATTGTCGTGCCCATATCATTTTCTAGCAGGACCAGGCCCAGAATAATGCCGATCATAATGATGAATGGTGCCAGGCCGTACAGAAAGGTGCCGACCTGCCTGCCTTTGCGCGCCAACCAGTCCGCGATGTACAGCGCCAGCACCAGCTTTGCCAGCTCACTCGGCTGAAACGAGAAGAACGAGCCAACACCCAGCCAGCGCGACGCGCCATACGCGCTCGACCCGAAGTGCGTCAATACCAGTATCAGCAGCGGCAGCACAATAATCATGCCGATTAGCGAGAAACGCCGCCAGACGCGATAGTCAATACGCATCGCAATCAACATGACCGGAATGCCGATGATCGTCCATAGCAACTGCCGCTCGAAGAAGTACGAGGCATCGCCGTACAATTGCGCCGAGACGAACGAACTGGCGCTATAGACCATCACCAGGCCGATACAGAGCAGGGCCAGCACGATAATCAGCAGCCAGGGGTCAATGGGGCCGGCCACGCGCGGCAATTGCATCTCCAATTCGGCCAGCTTTTTCTGCTCCTCCTCGCTGATCGGTTGCAGAGGTTGCACGGCTTCTTCGCTCTCCGGCAGCACCTGACGTCGCCAACCGGCAGTGATACCGGTACGCATGCTACGCGCTCGACTGTGCAGGCTGCTATTCAGGCCCAGCGCGCCGACCGCGTTACGCGGCGACAGGTTCTTGCGCACACGAGCCGCCGGTCGTTCTTCCGCCGCATAGCTGATACGCCGTCCACCGGTCCGTGAAGCGCGCGCGTTGCGAGCTATCCCGTGCCGTTGATCCAGCGCGTCCAGCGCGGGTGAACGCCCGATAGGGGGCAATACCTGCCGCCCCCGCTTTCGGTTCTCGCCTTTCCCTTGTCCAGGTCTATTCCCTAACATGCTTGTCCATTCTCATGATACTCACCAGGGGTATCACTTCATATAGATATCACTAATCATGGAAGAAAATTACGGATATCGCTTGACATAGAACATTTTTTCTACTACACTTACAGGTAGGCAGTGCGTGACGCTAGCCATTGGCGGCGCTGTCCGGGCCATTTTGACCGGCCCCTGTCTGCTCTTGCATCAGTTGGAGCATCTGCTCCAGGTCCTGATCGCTCAGGTGAAAATGCAGTTGTTCGAGATCAACGACCTCGACACCTTTTGCCTGTAACAACGCGCTCCAGGGGTCGCTGGCAAGCGTCGGAATCGACTCACGCAGAGCCGCCAGTGTGTCGGCATTGAGTGGCCGATTCCCTAGCAATTGCTGCCATACCTCACTGAGCGTGTTATTCGTATTTGACGTATCCGATGTTTTCTCGTTTCCTTGTTGCATAGATATCGTCCGTATCCTCCGCTATAGGGCCTTAGAAAGGCTTGTCAGGCGGAATGGCATAATGCCAGATCAGGTCTTCCGCGATGCTCTTCCACAGCGGGCCTGCGGCAGTGATGCCATAGATCGTCGCCTGTGGTCGATCAATCTTTACCAGAATAACGAATTGCGGATTCGAGGCGGGCAAGAAACCCGCGACCGATGCCTCTGTCTGATCCATCGCCAGGCCCTGTGTCGTCGAGGTACCAGTCTTGGCCGCGACTGTATAGCCGGGGATGGCCACCGGCGTATCCAGGCCATAAACGGTATCCTGCGCCAGCATGCCCGACAACAACTGGGCCGCCTGCTGACTGATCACACGCCGCATCGCCTGGGGCTGGATTTTCGTCACATGCCCATTTTGATCAATAGACGAAACCAGATAGGGGCGCATCATCACACCGCCGTTAGCGATAGTTTGATACACCATTGCAACCTGGAGCGGGGTCGCGCTAATCGCCTGTCCAAAACCTTGTCGCGCCAGGTCGCTGGGCGACCATTGTGGCGAGGACGGAGTATCATAAAATCCGGTCGCCTCCTGCGCGGGCACCGCCAGCCCGTAACGCTGCCCAAAGTTGAACTTCGCCAGATATGGGTAGTAGCGACTCGGCCCCAGTACCTTATAGGCGACCCAGGCCGCGCCGACGTTGGCGGAATGCTCTAGGACCTGCGTCATCGTTTCATGGCCCCAGGCCTCACTCTGCCAGTTCGTCACCGTGGGAATATTATCACCCAGATAGATATAGCCAGGATCGTTAATGGCGGTGTTCGGCGTGATCAGTCCCTGGTCGAGCGCGGCGGCCATTGTCACCGCTTTCATCGTCGAACCCGGCTCGTAGGCACAATAGAGCAATGGGTTAAAGTAGACGCTCTCCGTGCCCTCACAGCCCATGTCGTTAGCATATTGCCCATAATTATTCGGGTCAAAGGTCGGATAGCCGGCCATTGCCACAATCGCGCCCGTGCGTGCATTCAGCACGATGACCGCGCCACTCTCGGCCTCGGCCTGCTTGACCGTCTGCGCCAGTCCTGTCTGCACATCATATTGGATGGTGCTATCGATGGTCAGCGTCAGATTCGCCCCCGGCACTGCCGGTTGACTGGAACTGGCCCCCACCGTCAGGGGATTGCCGTTCAGGTCAGTCTCCGCCGTGATTTGCCCGGACTTACCGGCAAGCAATGCATTATATTGCTGCTCAATGCCGTAGAAGCCTTCGTAACTGGCGGGATTCTGCGGGTTGGGGGCCACATAGCCCAGCACCTGCGCCGCCAGGTCGCCACCAGGGTAGACGCGCACAGGATGCGGCTCTAAAAAGATATACGGCAATTGCGATGCCTCCAGCGTTGCCGTCTGCTGTGGCGTGATGCTAACGGCGATGCGATAGGTTTGCAAACCTGAATTGAAATCTTTGTCGAGCGTTGCCTCCGAAATGTTTAAGATTGCGTGCAATTTTTGCACGATAGTCGCCAGTTTCACCTGCGCCTGCGCACTATCGGGATAGTCAGTAAAGAACTGAATCGGTTCTATATAAACGTCATCACGGATCACATTTGTAGCAAGCAGGTGGCCCTGGTCATCATAAATCAGGCCGCGTGGCGCATTCACAATCTGCACCTCAGTATGCTCCGCGTTAGCCAGCGCCGCCAGCCTCGGCCCGTCGATAATTTGCCAGTAGTAGAGGCGGGCCAACAGTCCGCCCATGCCCAGAAGGACGAACAGAAAGATGAACATTTGTCGCCGACGGGCGCGTTGCAGTTCTGCGTTCATCTTTCTCCTCCTTCTTCAAGAATAGTCATGGTTGAGCTAAAAATCGTTTTGTCCGCTCTATAATAGAAAAACCGGCACTCAGCCAGTATGCAGATAAGGTTATGATGTTTCATCGGTCTCGCGCGTGTCACCATCTGCTGGGGGTATTGCGCTAGGGCTGGATCGGGTCGTTATGTGCCGGAATGGTTTGCATGTGCTTAACAATCAGTATCTGCACATTTTTTGGGTCAACTGGAACAAGGCCCATCTTCGCCGCCTCTGCCGCAATATACTCCGGAGACTGCTCCTGCGCGATCTGATAGGCCAGGTCTTCATCCTGGCGTTGCAAAAGTGCCTGTTGGGCCTGAAGGGCCTGCAACTGGTGATTGGCCGCCACGGCCTGACCAACCTGGCTCAGATACACAATGGCCATCAAACCAATTAAGAGGACGCTGGTCGTACACAGCGCGACCGGCCCCATGTGGAAGAAAAATGGATAGAGTTGTCGGCGTCGTTTCGCCGCCAGAATGGGCTGAGCGGATGCACTTGCCTGCGTTGCACTATGATCTTTCAGACTATTCATAAATCATTTCCTCTATATCAGGTCAACGCACTACGAACCGACAATTGTCTCGGCAGCACGCAGGCGAGCGCTGCGCGCGCGCGGATTGCGTTCAATCTCTTGCTCTGTAGGTATCACAGGCTTATGCGTTAATAGACGCAATTGCGCTTTGTGACCACAGACGCAGATCGGTAGACCCGGCGGACAGAGACAATCTGTAGCTTCTCGTCGCATAAATTCTTTGACGATGCGATCCTCTAAAGAGTGAAAAGCAATAATAACCATTCTTCCTCCACCACCCGACGTGTTCAGCAATATATGTAGTATCTGTGGCAACACCTGTTCCAGACGTTCTAATTCGCCATTGACGGCAATGCGTAGCGCCTGAAAGACGCGCGTTGCCGGGTGAATGGCCCCGGCGCGGCCCGGTTTGCGCGGGATCACCGATGAGACGATAGTTGCCAGTTGCGTCGTACTCGTGATCTTATGCTTTGCCCGTTCCTGCACGATGCGTCGGGCAATAGCGCGTGAATGCCGTTCTTCGCCATAACGCCAGAAGAGGTCGGCCAGTTCCTGCTCCTCAAGCGTATTCACCAGATCAGCCGCCGTTGTTGTGTGCGACTGATCGAGGCGCATATCCAGTGGGCCTTCCATGCTAAACGAAAAACCACGTTGCGGATTCTCCATCTGATCGGATGAGAAGCCTAGATCGAGGAGTACACCGCGCGTTGGCCCAAAACCTACCTCGGCCACAATGCGTTCCAGGTCAGCGAAGTTGCCATGTACCAGCAGCAGGCGTCCACTCTCTACCTGCGAAGACAGCCGCTCGCGCACGCGCGCCAGAGCCTGCGCATCGGTATCAATACCCAGCACCCTGCCGTTGGGAGCAGTGCGCTCAAGAATAGCCGCAGTGTGGCCACCACCGCCTACCGTACCATCAATATAACAACCTCCCGGCTGCGGCTGAAGGTACTGCAACATCTCCTCCAACATAACCGGTATATGCTGCGTTTGCATCATTTTATATCTACAGTATTATTCTGCTTAGAAAGGAACACCGCCTCCCTCCGCATCCAGTCGTTCCTGGTAGGCCCGCCAGATGGCGCGATCCCAGATTTCAAAATGGTCGCGCACACCCGCGACCGTGACCTCGGTGCCCAGATGAGCATACGCGCGCAGCTTGGCCGGTATGACCATGCGACCTTGCGCATCTAACTCCACCTCGCTGGCGCTGGGGTAGATACGTCGCTCGAAATCGCGTAGCTCGTCGCTGCTTTTGCCTGCTGTTAGCTCATTCGATTTCTCTTCCCAGCGAGCGAGTGGATACACTGAGAGACAGGTGCCCATGCCTTTGCTAATGACCGCCCCACGCTCTATCTGCATGCGAAAGCGTGCCGGCACCGCCATCCGCCCCTTCGCATCAATTGTATGCTCATACTCACCGAGAAACATCAGGAACGCTTTCTCCTTATCAGGAAGGCCGCACGGCAGAGATGGGGCAGCGTGCCTGGATATTCTCCCCTATCCTGGACACACATTACCAGTTCTCACCATCTTTTGCACGGCTGCCCCACAATTCCCCACTTCTCCCCACTCCATTGTAACACTTCCTGGTTCTCTGAGCAAAGAGGCTTATCCACCAATTTTCCCTCGCATGGTGGATAACTTGTGGATAACTCTCAAAGCGAACCGATCCTCTACCCTTATGCTATGCCTGGTTTCACCAAAAAGAAAAAACTAACCGCTCTGGTTGCCCCAGGCTGAAGCTCTCCGCCAACCAGTGTGTTGTCAGCGCAGGTAGATTGTTGCTAGATGGAGCAATGGCAACAATGATCAAATCATTAAGATGTACGTGTACATAAGTGTACGTGACTTTTTCTCAGTGCTGCCGTCTAACCGGATGTACACACGGAAAAGTATAAGGGCAACCAGCCCGATATCAACCGTTATCGAATCCAAGGAGGATATACGTTATGCCGACTGTCAGCAATTTAGGCCAGGCGCTCCTGACATCCCTATCGAACGCACTGAGCCTCGTACTCACCTTTATCCCCAGGTTCATTGGCTTTCTGGTGATCCTGCTCGTTGGCTGGATTATTGCCAGCGTTTTGAGCAAAACTGTCATGTTTATACTCAGAAAGGTAGGTTTTGAACGGCTCGGTGCGCGCATCGGACTGGATCGCATCGAGCGGAGTACAGGAATGCAGCTCAACGTTGTCACTATTCTGGGAAGCATTGTCTACTGGTTCATCTTTCTGATTTTCCTGGTTTCCGCCTTTGACGCTTTGGGGTTAGCGAGCGTGAGCAGCATTTTGAATTCGCTCATTGCCTATATCCCGAATGTGTTTGTTGCGATCATTATCCTGTTTCTGGGCATTCTGGCAGCTAACTTTGTCGCCGATATCGTTCAGGGATCAACAGCCACGACACGTGTGGGGAATCCCCGGCTGTTTGCTGCTATTGCACGCTATGCGATTATCGCCTTTACCGGCTTGATCGCCCTGGAGCAACTCCAGATCGCCCCTGCCTTGCTGAATATTCTGTTCACGGCCACAATTGGGGCTGCCGCGCTGGCCTTCGGTCTGGCTTTTGGTATTGGTGGACAGGACGCGGCGCGACGCTTTCTCAATCGCAGCACAGCGGGATTAACCGCGCCTGTTGCTGAACCGCCTCTCGATGTGACGCGCAGTGTACCTTCCTCCAATGATGCAACCATATAGTAGTTCTGGATACGAGGACGGAAGAAAGCTCGCCTTTCTTCCGTCCTCTTCTTTACTAAGTGTTGACAGAATTGGCGAAGGGTAAAGCCGAATAGGCAATGGAATGGCATATCGGCCACATTATCCAACCTCAAGATGTCCCATCTTAGCTCTGCTGCTAGACAAAATGCTACACTATCAGTATAATACACGCAGATACCACAACAGACGTGCATGTAATATCAGGACGGCTCCTAAATGACGACGAGGTAACTGGCAAGTGAGCTATATCGACGCAAGGATGCAGTGTGGTTATCAACGGGAAGAATATCCAGGAATGCTGGTTTGCTTATCCTCGTTATGTGAGGCACACTTTCTGGTGGTCACATTGTCCTATCAAATCATTTGCACGCTCTAAGTCTCTGGGAGTATTGGAGTGATATGGTAGCATGCGCCGATATTGAAACATTGACGGATGAAGAGCTGGTCGAGCGCTGTAAACGTGAATTACCGCACGATACACGCAGTTATGAGATACTGGTGCAACGTCATATGAATCGCGTTTATAGCGTTGTATATCGTATTATATGTAATAAAGAGGAGGCAGAAGACATCACTCAAGAGGTCTTCGTGAAGGTTTTTCATGGCCTCAAGAAATTTGAGCAGCAAGCATCGTTTGCCAGTTGGCTCTATCGTATTGCTACCAATAGCGCTCTTGATGGTCTGGATAAGCTCAAGCGACAGCAGAAGCATGCCACTCATGTTTCACAAGATATGCACTCTAATGGAGATGATGAAGAGAACGATGTGCTCAATCGCTATCCGGCGCAGGGCATCGAGCCGGAAGAGTTGACATTGCGTAAAGAGTTACGCGAGTGTATCAGTAGAGTGCTGAGTAAGCTTGATCGTCAGCAGTGTCGCCTGCTGATAATGCGCGATTTTGATGATCTCAGCTATGACGAGATTGCCAGTGTCCTCAAGGTGAAATTGAGCGCTGTCAAAATGCGTATTCACCGCGCGCGCCTTTCCTTTCAAGAATTGTTTAGTCAGACCTGCGGAAAGGAATACCTGGGCAAAAATTTACCCTTTTACAAGGGGGGCACCGGATCTCGAAAAGAAGGAGCATAGGATGGATTGTGAACAGTTGAGGCAGCTTCTACCTGATTTGATTGATGGCATCCTGCCGGAACAGATGCGTCTGGAGGCCGAGGCAGCTCTACCGGCTTGCCCAGATTGCCAGCGCGAGTATGTGCTGGCAAGTCAGGTTCGCGCCTTCCTGATACAGTTGCAAGAGGAGAATGAGCAGTTTCGCGTATCCGCCGATTTTGAGCGTCGTTTGATCGAGCGTGTCAAGCGGCAGAGTTCACAATTGGAATTACTTGATCTCTCCTCACGTGCCTTCGCGGACTGGCTGCTTGAACTCATTAAACTGATTGGCGGTCTCCTCGGTGCCGATGACTCATGGCAAGGGCAAACCATGCGTCCGCAAACAGCCTCATAAAGGGGAACGATAAGCTATGAGCTTTCAACCTGTACTTAATTCGCTGATGCAGATATTACTGCAAATACTTAATTTCTTACCTCGTTTTATCAACGGCTTACTTATTCTGATCGTCGGCTATCTCATCAGCGCGCTGATCCGCTGGCTCATTCGCTTCGTGCTGCAACATATCCATCTGCAAGAGCTGGCGGATCGTGTCGGCATCGTGAGTGCGCTACGCAGTCTGGGCATTCGCGCGCCTCTCTCTGAAATCATTGCACAGATCGTTTTTTTCTTCCTGATACTCAGTTTTGCTACCTCGGCAGTACGTTTGATGGGCCTGTCTACTGTCGCGGACCTGCTAAATAGTATTCTCAACTTTGTGCCTAAGGCCATTAGTGCCGCCATCCTTATCCTTTTCGGATCGATGCTGGCACGTTTCCTCGGCAACACGGTGAGCGCCGTAGCGGATACAGTTAATCTATCCTACAGCAAGGCACTGGGCAAAATCATCGAATATGCTATTGTGGCCTTCATTATCGTGCTGGCGGTCTCCACGCTCGGTCTCGATACGACAGTGCTAACGACTAGCCTGACTATTATCATTGCTGCCGTGGGTCTCACCGTAGCACTGACCTTTGGCCTGGGTTCACGCGAGGCCATTCGCAACGTGATTGCTGGTTTCTATGTGCGCCAGAACTTTCGCCCTGGTCAGCGTGTCACCTTACGTGATTATAGCGGCACTATTCGCAGCATTGCTGGTGCCTACACTGTATTAGAGACTGTCAACGCGGCAGGGCAGAGCGAAACCATCTCTCTGCCCAACCTGCTGCTTTTAGAGAATGTGGTGAGGGGCGAAGAGCCACAAACATCGTAGGGCATCAAGTCACTACATATTTTGTGCTAAAAATGGTTTGAAAATTTCTTTCACGCGCTGCCGTTCCTGCTCGCCCAATGGCTGTAGCGGCATACGTGGTTTACCGCCATAGCCTGCCACCTGTTCCAGTGCGGCTTTGAGGCCCGGCACGCCAAAGAGGGTGGTGACGGCGTTATTGGGTGCAATCAGCGCGGCTTGCAGGCGACGTGCCTCGGCAAGTTGATTGTTGGTGAACAGTGTCTGCACTGCGCAGACCTCGCGTGGCAGGACATTGGCCAGCGCCGCTACCGCTCCCACCGCCCCTACTGCCAGCGCTGGCAGCAGAAAGCTGGCGCTACCGGCGAAGACACGAAATGAGGGCCTGACAGCGTCCACTACCTGAGCTAACTTCGTCACGTTGGCGGAGCTATCTTTCAGGCCGATAATGCGTGGATGCCTGGCCAGCAGGGTGATCGTTTCTGCATCCAGGTCCAGTCCGCCGGTGCTGGCGGGCATATTGTAGATCAGTATGGGCAATGGGCTGGCGTCGGCCACTGCGCGATAGTGGGCCAACAAAGCTGCGCGCTGCATATTGCTTTTATAGTATGCGGGGGGCAAAATCAGCGCGATGTCTGCACCATTGTCGGCGGCCTGCCGACAATGGGCAATAGTGGCTCGTGTCGAGTGATCGCCACATCCGGCAATCAATGGCATACGGGTATTGTGACCGACAACCTCGCGCGCGGTGCGAATCACCTGCGCCCGTTCCTCTGCGCTGAGATGCACCGCCTCGCCGTTCGACCCCATCAGGACGTAACCAGCGATGCCGCTATCAGCGATGCGCTGCATGTGTCGGCGCAAGGTGGCAAGGTCGAGTTCTTCCTGCTCGTCAAAAAAGGTGGGGACAGGGGGATAAATTCCGTCCGGTAAGTTGTAGTCCATGTGACTATGCTCCCATCAAGCAACATCATAGTATCCCCCTTATTATCCCACGCGAAGCGACCACTCACAAGCGAAGACAGGAAAATCAAACCGGGTTCCTACAGGGTGGTGTCGTCTTCGTTTAGCAGGCCCTGCTCGTAGAGCCAGCGCGCGAAATGCAGGCGATAGTCGCTGAGGAAGCGCTCATGCACCTCCGTATTTTCATCCAGGTGAGTGCGCAGACAGATCAACTTCAAGGCTTCTTCTCGCCAGAAGCCCTTATCCAGCAGGGAGTCCAGCATGCCCTGTCGCTCGTCCACGCCGCCGACGGCGATTTCTGTATCAACCTGCGGCCTGAAAGGTTCATATGGGTCGGGTATGTCAAAAAAAGGCGTGTTCGTTTGATGTGCCATTGAAAAGATTCCTCCTCACTATCTGTAGCGCATAGCGTGTTGATTACTTTCCTCTATCGGCAGCTTATTGCGCGATGATACCCGCTGCCTCTCTAGCAGGGACTTTTGCGGCGTGAGATAGGGACTTGCGTCAATATCATTTCAAGCCTGCACATTCTACACTCTAAAGCATGGAAGGGGTAAAGGACACACACTATATGCCATATAAGGAGTGTGTCATTTATGCATAGAGTTCTAACAATAGAGGAAACGTGGGCTGAATTTATAAAAACGCGCGATCCACGTCTACGTGCCGAACTAATTACTGCCTATCTTCCCCTGGTACGAATAATCGTTCATCGTCTGGGTATCCCTGAGACAAGTCAGTTGGAGACGGATGATTTGATCAGTTATGGCGTTATCGGGCTTATTAACGCAATAGATCGTTTTGATGCTACGCGCGGCGTCTGCTTTGAAACGTTTGCCTGCCAGCGTATTCGCGGTGCAGTGATTGACCAGTTGCGCTCGTTGAGTTGGGTGCCGCGCTCGGTATTGACGCGCGTTCGCCAGATTGAGGGTGTCACGGCGGCGCTGGAGCAGCAGTTGGGGCGCTCGGCCAGTGGCGCAGAGATTGCTAACGCGCTGGGTATCTCGCTTGAGCAGTACTGGCAAACAATGCAGGATATTAGCACAACCGTTTATTCGCTCGAAACGCCTCCTGGTACGATGGCGCACGAAGAAGATCAAATCTCACTGGTCGATATGCTCGAAGATTGCGCTACGCCTGAGCCAGAACACTGGCTAGAGCGGCGCGAACTGATGGAGTTGCTCCAGACAGAATTGTTACGACTCCCCAAACGTGAGCGTTTGCTGCTCGCGTGGTACTATTGGGAGAAACAGACGATGCGCGAGATCAGTCGTCGGCTGGCCGTCTCGGAGTCGCGTGTCTGTCAACTACACGCGCAGGCCGTCACACGACTACGTGCGCTACTCAATAGTGCGAATACTGTCCATAAGCCTGAACAGGATGCCGCTGTCCCTCAACCGGTGCCTACAGCGGTCAAAGCTGGCAGGCGCTGAATAGCCAGAACAGCTATGCAGAGCTTAGTGGGGGGCGAGACAGCGACAGGGTACCCGTTTCTTTTCAGTAGAGCGTCTGATAGTCGAATCTTACATTTGTATATTGACTATCAGCTTCTCAAAATGATCATCTAAATAGTAAGGAAGCGCCCGTTCAAGGTGCCTGTCGCAGCGCAGGGACGCCTGAAACTACAGCTTCTGGGAAGGGAGCTTTGCATGCTTGTATTGCGACGAAAAGTCGGAGAGAGTATCATCCTGGCCGGAGTCATCAACATTTCTATCTTAGCGGTTGAGGGAGAGCGCGTCAAAATCGGCATCAATGCTCCGCCCGATGTCAGCATTGTGCGCGAAGAGTTGTTGCATACGCTTCAGGCAGAAAAGTCCTCTTATTCGGACGGCATACAGGATGAACACGAGTAACGTGCCTTTGTCTGTATGGCATTTCGCATACGGGGCCTGATACCTGGAGGCGGTCGCAAGTTTCTTGCGACCGCTTCGCGTTTCAGTAATCTCGCCTGTTACTCTGCCTGCACTCCGGCACGATACCCGTTGGCCTGCGTGCTGCTTTCATCTGGTTGCGGGGCGGTAGAGGCAGCGATAAAGTTTTCGACCATTTCGCGGGCTTCGTCATCGTGGTACTGGATGGGCGGGGATTTCATCAGGTACGAGCTGGGGCCTTCCAGTGCGCCGCTGATGCCGCGATCCATTGCCAGCTTGACCAGGCGCACGGCATCAATGACCACGCCTGCCGAGTTCGGTGAATCCCATACCTCTAGCTTGAGTTCCAGGTTGAGTGGCACGTCGCCGAAGGTGC
>DAOTVZ010000136.1:0-13781 GCA_034436045.1 Ktedonobacteraceae bacterium
CATCTCATCCATATCGGGCAAGGGGTGTAGGGATATTTTTTCATACCCTCAAAAAATCCCTGCAAAACTCTTGACAATTGCAAAAGTATAGATTATTATTTGCTTGTAAGAATTAACTTGACAAACCACAAATAGCTAAGGGATAGTCAGTAACTTCTCTTGATGGGAGGTAGCAAAATGCAGCTTGCTGATCGCCTGGTTCACGTCCGCGTCTCAGGGCGCAGTGAAGAGTTGAGTCTGGCCACGCTTGGCTTGCAAAGCGATGCGACTGATAGCCAGATTAAAGCAGCGGTTGTGCGAGCGCTTGACCTCCCGGATAACGCGCTGGCTAACCACGTGATTGTACGAACCGGTCAGGCCATCATCGTTCGCCCCGAAGCCATTTACGGCTAAATTATGCAGAAGGCACATTGCTGGGACGTATTCTCACCGGAAGAGTTTACATACACTTTGCTCGTGTAATTTTGTAACTCTCTCGACTTGCACGTCCCGGTCTGTCCCAATCTCACAGAACCTATGCTGCCCTGTACTCTCATACAACGAGCGTACATGCCTGGTACTTTCTCCTCCATAGGGGAAAGCGTTGGTTCGAACCCAACTCCTGCTCTCAGGAAGCACCGTCCTTTGGGACCGCTCTTTGAACTTGTACAGGGCAGACTCACGATAGTTGAACAGCAGTTTTATCTACCTGGACGCACTCTAATCTGAAGGGCTTACACACTTAGGGGTCTGAGATGTGCGGGTTCGAGTCCCGTCAGCCGCTTTCATGCGGCTGTAGCCAAACTGGTAAAGGCATCAGATTGATGGTTGCACGCTCTTGAAACTTGTGCGTCCCGGTTGTACGTCACTCTTTGTAGGGGTATCTCGGCTCGGAACGCGCCCTGACTGTATGAGCTTACAAACGTTTGGGCTGATAACCCGGAGGTTGCAGGTTCGAATCCTGTCGGCCCGCTGAGTCGGGCCGTAGCTCAATAGGCAGAGCACCAGTTTTACCAGCTCGTATGACTTGCGCGTGCCGACCTTGATATAAACCTTGTCCCTGGCGTGTTCTCACCGAACGGGCGTACATACAATTCCTGAAGAGGGGTGCGGGTTCGAGTCCCGCCGATGGAGCAAAATCCGTCGTGGCTCAATGGTAGAGCGATTGTTTTGTTCTCTTGCTCTTTCGACTTGCACGCCAGGGCAGGCTTATCTTTTTATCGTCTCTCTACCAAACTTGTGCAGCCGCTTGAAAGGCTGCTGCACTCCGATGGGGTGATGGCAATGAACCGGAATCGGTCTACTGAAACTGATGTGCGCGTACAGATTCTTAATTCTTTCCTGACGACACCGCATCGCAAGCTGGAAGAACTTGCTCCTTTGCACAAGAGCGCGCTGGAACGCGACCCGCTTTTCTATGGACATCTGGCCCCCTGGTACTTTGAGAAAGGCGAGGTGCGTGATCACAAACTGCTGTTCGTGGCCCATATGGCGACCTGTGATTACGTGGAGTTCCGCGAGGCGGCCTGGGTGCTGCTTCAGCAGTTGGCCCCTTACGAGGTGGCGCGTGCGCTTGACTATACCAAAAAGGTCATTGGCAAAACGCCGCGTTCGTTCAAGAGTGCGGTTGTCCATTATCTGCGCATGCGCGAGAATAACCCGCGCCAGTTCGATGGTGCGGCCATGCGTGCACGCGATGATCTGAAGCACCTCTACGCCAGCTTGCGCATCAAGCCGGGGCCGCGCGCTCAGGCCATTCTCTTTGATGAGCTACCACCGGAGGATAGTGCGCTGTATGCGCTCAAGCTGCTGGCAAAGGCCGAGAGTGCCGAAGAGCAGGCGCGCGTTATCGTGGAGAACAAGATTCCTTATACTACGGCTGTTGGTGCAATCAAGCATATGACGCCCGCTGTGCTAGTAGCTTTGATCAACGCGATGTCGCCGCAGGAGGTCATCAACAACATGGCCGCGCTCAAACGGCGTGGCGCGCTGGATAACGTGGAGGTCAAGGCGCTGATTGACGAAAAACTGTCGCAGGCCGTCACTGACAAGCGCGTCTCGACTATGAAGACGAAAAAAGCAATAGAAGCGGCCCATCTCGATGAAGAAACCGGACGCAAGCTGACCGAGATCACCGATCAGCGTGTGGCGGCAAAGGCCGAGATCAAACGTCCGACCGCGCTCTTCGTCGATAAGAGCAGTTCAATGACGCAGGCTATTGAGGTTGCCAAACAGCTTGCGGCACTGATCAGCGCCGTTATCACGGCTGACTTCTACGTCTACGCCTTTGATACCGCCGCTTTTGAGATCAAGGCTACGCCCGCGAAAGGTCAGCGTCCGCAGCTCAGCGATTGGGAGAAGGCCTTTCAGTTGATTAAAGCGAATGGTGGTACCTCGATTGGCGCGGCCCTGGCAAAAATGACCAGGGACAACGTGTATGCCGAGCAATTGGTGATTGTGACCGACGAAGGTGAAAATACGCCGCCCTACCTGGCCGATGCCTGGGTGGAGTATAGCCAGAAGATGCAAGTCGCGCCCTCGGTAATCGTTGTACGTGTGGTGCATAGCGGCTATCAGATTCCCGGCACGGTCGAGCGTTTTCCGCAGAGTCTGTTGGATCGCGGTGTTGAGCTGACGCGCTACACGTTTAACGGCGATTACTACTCTCTGCCCAACGTGCTGAGCTTGTTGGACGCACCTTCGCACAGTGAACTGGTGGAGCAAATCATGGCCTACGAACTGCCGCGCCGCCCCGATTCGGTGGCCCAGCCGATTTCGTGAGCATCATAAACGATATACTATACTATGTCCGATGAACACCAGCGTAACCAGGGCAAGCAGCGTAAAGCCACACCCAAAAAAGTAGATGCACGTTCGCTCATTGCGCGCTTACATCAAGAGAGCCAGCAACTCTTGAGCAAGGAGATCATTGCCCCCTTGCTCCCTGGGGGGCGCATCCGCACGCGGGTAGGAGGAATGGTCTACGAATTTAAGTTGCGCGAGCGTTTTGTGGGCTGGGGACGCTTTCGTCCCTTAAATGAGGGCGAGGTGACGTTGCTGGGCGAGGCGATGCCCTGGGAGCGCGGTGCGTACCTGGAATGCTTCCCTATCCTGCGCGTCGTGTTGCTCTGGCCGGATACCAGTGGTCGCGCGCCGGGAACCTGGTTGGCGTTGCCCTATAACGAGGGTGACGCCCGCCAGCGTTTTGGCTTCGCAATGGAGCCTCTGCCTGTCTTTCTCTGTGATCCCACCAGTGGCGCGGATCGTTTTGAGTGTGTCATCGCGCGCGTGGATGGTCGCATTCTCTGGTTCGAGGGAACCGATGTACTGGCCGACCCCACGCATGCTGCGTGGTTGCGCGATGCCGCCGCCCGCGAGGCCGATGAACCTGTCTTATCCGGCCTTGCGGCCTCAGAGCGTCTGGCGCTACTCTATGCTCGTCTACGCCGCTTAGAACTAAGTTATCCCGCACTTCGTCATCTCTCAAAACATCTGCCACGGCAGAGTCAGCAGGAGCAACGCGCGTGGTTGAAACAACAGGAGCAGCGCGCTGCTCTGGAGATGAGCGTGCGTCACGCACTGGCGAAGGCCGATGCCACGCTGCATAGTTTGAGTGAGATTATCGCCCCCGATGGTACTGTCAATCA
Organism: Ktedonobacteraceae bacterium; assembly: GCA_034436045.1. GTDB lineage: Bacteria > Chloroflexota > Ktedonobacteria > Ktedonobacterales > Ktedonobacteraceae > H111-94. The sequence continues at coordinate 3,627 of DAOTVZ010000136.1, forward strand.
GCTCATTATTGAATGGAGTGAACAGGGACAGACGCGCCGCTATCGCTCTACGATTGACCCCCATCTAACCGTTGTATCTAGCGGTATCTGCCTGAGCGGGCGCGACCGCGACTTTGACCTGACTTCGCTGGTGAGTGTCATGTCCGATGCACCGTGGTAAAATAGGGTCGCGGTCAAATGTGATAAAATAAGGCCATGCTCAGATGAAGAGGAATATATCTCTTACAGCCCATAGTTATAATAATAGTAATAATAATAGCCCATTCTTTCACGAAGAGCGTCACGCCTCGCTTGCTCGCTATACATCCAGCTTGATTACGGTCTGTGGGGCCGGAACGCTGGGTGCGAATCTGGCAGAGACGCTGGCGCGTATGGGGTTCACACGGCTGCGGGTGATCGATAAAGATCGGGTTGAGATGCGCAACCTCTCGGTGCAGCCGTATAGCCGCGCGGAGGTAGGCGCGCCTAAAGCCCGCGCGCTGGCGAATGCGCTTTATCGCTCTGTGCAGGCGAAGGTTGAGCCGCTTGTTCTTGAACTGGATGCCACCAATGCACCCACACAATTGAAAGAGAGCGTCCTGGTAGTAGACGCTTTCGATAATCCTGCGGGTCGCGCTGCCATCAGCGCCGCCACCCGTGCCGCCCGGCAGCCTTGTCTGCATATCGGCTTTAGTCCTGATGGGCTATACGGCAGTGGCATCTGGGAGCCAGACTATCGTGTGCCAGATGAGGTTCCCGGCGACCCCTGTGATTATCCTCTGACACGCCCTTTCGCCCTGATGCTAAGTTCGCTGGCCGCCCGTGCCATTGCCGATTTCTTTCTCACGGGCCTCTGTCACGAGTTCGAGCTAACCTGGAATGATCTGAAAATCCAATATCGCCGGAGCGTTATGAACATGACAGAAGATTGCTGACGAACACAGTGTCAGAGTAGCCCTTTAGTTTATGTTTAGCTATCGGTGACATGGAAGGACGTTACATACGTGGAAGGATTGGGAAAGTAAGATTTGAAAGTTCCAGACTCTTGTAACGTCTGGTGAGGAGCCGATGAAACTCTTTCACCGGGCAAGAGCGAAATGTAGAAGGAGTTTTTCTCTTATGCCTCATGTAGAGGATAGAGCAGAAAAGAAAGTCTTTCATCCACAAGATTTCGTTCTCTGGCATTATCAACCAGATGACCACGCGCATCCTCTTCCCATCCCGGCAGTAGTGGTTGAGCAAAGGGATGAAGGTGTGCTGATTCGGACGCGCGTGAATGGAGATATCAAACAGATTACCGTCAGTCCTGACGAACTTGAGGCACGCTAAATTATGTAGGGACGCCATTTATCGCGTTCAACCCGTTGTTCGTGTAGAGAATATGGAACGGTGCGATTCTTATCGGTATTGTTCCATGCGAAATACATGATTCAGTAGGGACGTGATTTATCACGTCCCTACAGTGCTGAATGATAAATGATATTAGCGTGATTATTACGTCATTACGCTTTTGAATAGTAAAAATGAAGGTCAAAAGACGATACACACATTATCGCCGTTTATTATGGACATGAGGATTTTTCCATCTTATGTGGTGTCATGATGTCCATTAGTCAATATGTCCTACGCAAATCACAGTTTAGTCTCACATTGACGTAAACGTTAAACTAATGCTATAATTTGGAATAAGTGAAATGCGTATGCATGTTCCTATAGATGAGAGAGGTTTATGATGGTCGCAACTGATGAGCAGCAGTCGGCAATGACGCGGACTGGTGCTACATTTTATACGATTGAACAGGTAGCGGCACGCACCGGATTGACAAAACGCACATTGCGTTACTACGAAGAAATCGGTCTTTTGCCACCGGCAGGGCGCACGGAAGGTAATTATCGCCGCTATACCGATGAGGATATTGAGCGGCTCGAACGGATCAAGAAGCTGCGTGATCTGCTCGGTTTCTCGTTGAACGATATTCGTGCCTTGCTTGAGGCCGATGATGAGCGCGTGCAACTCAAAGCAACCTATCAACAACTGACGACTACCGAACAAAAGCTCGATCACTTAGACCGCGTGGACGCTTTGATCCGCAGGCAACTGGAGCTGGTCGAGAAAAAGTTAGAGGGTTTGGAGCAGATGAGGAGCGCGCTCGTGGCTCGCTTGCAGAGCCATGAGCGCTTTCGATCAGAATTGTTGCAACAACAGCAACAAGAGCAATTTGAATAGTCTCTGAATAATAATAGATAACGTCATCAAAAATGTAGAAGTCTTGTAGTGCGGTTGAAAGTTCTTCATTAAGGTGGTATCCCGGTTATGCAAACACTTTCTGGCAAGCAACGCACTGTTAGTGTTGCCGCAGAAAAGGTGGCGCAGCCGCGAGGGTTTTTGCGAACCTTCTCAGCGTTGCGCCACCGCAATTTTAGTCTTTTCTGGTGGGGTCAGTTAATCTCGTTGATCGGGACGTGGATGCAGTCTATCGGTCAGACCTGGCTGGTGCTGGAACTGACCCATAGCGCCTGGCTCCTGGGTGTGGTTGGAGCCTTGCAATTTTTACCAATTTTGCTATTTGCCCTTTTTGGGGGAGTAGTGGCTGATAAATTCCCCAAGCGCAATATCCTGGTCTTCACCCAGTCCTTCTCTATGTTGCAAGCCGCTGCGCTCTGGTTACTTGTCTTTACGCATACGGTACAGCTCTGGCATGTGATGGTGCTGGCCTTGCTACTCGGCCTCACCAACTCGCTCGACATGCCGACGCGCCAGGCTTTTGTCGTGGAGATGGTCGGACGTGAGGACTTGCCAAACGCTGTCGCGCTCAACTCGTCCATTTTCAATATGGCGCGTATCGTTGGCCCTGGTATCGGTGGGCTGCTGATTGCAGGATTGGGGGTGGCTCCACTCTTCCTGCTCAATGCCATTAGCTTTATTCCCGTCATTATTGGTCTGCTCCTTATTGATGCCACGAAATTGCATGCTGTGGCTTCGCATGCTCTCATAGAGCAGAAGCAAGGGACATTCAGGAGCCTGCGCGAAGGGTTCGTCTATATTCGGCAGACGCCAGCCGTATTAATGATTATCGTGGTCATTGGTATTGTCTCGCTCTTCTGCATCAATTTCAACGTAACGTTGCCACTGGTAGCGACCGAGGTGCTAAATGTGGGAGCGGCGGGTTTCGGTTTCATCTCCTCTGCTTTCGGTGTGGGGGCGCTGATCTCCGCCCTCTGGCTGGCCTGGCAGAATAAGCGACCGCACATTTCGCCGATGCTCTTCTGGTCCATCGTGTTCTGTGTGCTGCTGATTGCTTTTGCGCTGGTACGCATCTACTATGTCTCGCTGGTGCTGATCGCGCTGGTCGGTTTTACACAGATTGCTTTCTCGGCGCTGGCGAATACGGCGTTGCAGACCGTGACACCGGACCATTTACGTGGTAGAGTAATGGGTGTCTACATGTTGGTATTCACGGGTAGCACTCCTATCGGCAATCTGCTTACCGGCGCGCTGGCGCACTGGTATGGGGTCTCCATCGCGCTGATTGTCTGTGCAGTGTTAAGTCTGATTGCCTCTGTGATCGGTTGGGTGTTACGCGCTCCGGCGGAGAAAAGTGTTGTACAGTCGTCCATTCTCCCGGCAGATTAGGGGTTGGGTCAGCTATCCACTCACTATTGCGGACCAGCAGCAACACATTGAGCAGAGTGAGCATTTGTTGACGACAGTGCAGCCAGGTGGGCCGGGCGTACTTTACTGGTCTATGGCTGCGCGTGTCGGCCTTGTGCTGGGCTTTTCGCAAAAGCAAGATGTTTTGAACAGCGAGGTCGTGCAGTGTTTACAACTACCTGTCTATCATCGTCGGGCCGGTGGAACAGCGGTGCTGGTAGGGCCGCAGTTGCTCAGCCTCGATGTGATATTACCGGCGGGACACCCATTGATTTTGCCCGATGTGGTGGAGTCCTATCGCTGGTTTGGCGAGGTCTGGGTCGGGGCGCTGCGGCATCTCGGCATTGAGACGCGCTGTGTGCCACCTGATGAGGCGCATGCTCAGCAGGCGTTGCGCAGGCAGGGGGGGACGCCAGAAATACGAGCCTACGAAGCATTGATGCATCGTGCCTGCTATGGTACGCTATCCTCATACGAAGTCGCGGATAGCCAGCGCAAAGTCGTGGGCCTGGATATGATTCGCCGCCGTGTAGGAACACTGTTGCAAGCAGGAGTGTTGCTACACTGGGAGAGCGACCTGCTGGCACAACTGCTTGGTCATACTCCGGCGGAGCAGGAGATGCTGCGCGCGGGTCTGGTCGCGCGCGCCGTTGGGCTGGATAGTCTGGCCGGGCGTCCCGTACAGGCGCAAGAGGTGATAGACGCTTTTGAGCAGGCACTTATTTTGTTTACTGATACTATGCAATAACTAGAGAGGTTTGCTATTCATGGGTGATAGAAATGCACCGGGGGCAATGCCCGTTGTGACCACCCCCGACTATGAGGCGATGGTGATTGGCGCGCACCCTGATGATGACGATTTTGGCGCAGCCGCGACCAGCGCACTATGGGTCAAGCAGGGCAAGAAAGTGGTCTGGGTAGTGATGACCGATGGCACCGAGGGCAGCGAGGTACCCAGTTTTCCCGACCCCGAACTGATGCTCATTCGTGAACAGGAGCAGCGCGCAGCCTGCGAGGTGCTGGGCGTGCAGGCCGTTGAGTTTCTGCGCTTCCCCGATGGCCATCTCGTCAATAGCGAAGCGGCGCGTAAAGCTATTGTACGCCTGATTCGCCAGTATCGTCCGCGTGTGGTGATCACGCACGATCCCACGCAACTCTTCTTCGCGCCCGACCCCGATGAGAAGCCCGATGCGACGGCATATCTCAACCATCCCGATCACCGCGCCACCGGCAACATCGTTCTGGATGCTATCTTCCCCTATGTCGGCAATCCCCGTTCGTACCGCGAACTGCTGGCCGAGGGACTGTTGCCCTACAAAGTGCATGAGATCTACTTCTATGCTACTTCACAACCCAATACCTATATAGATGTCACCGAGACGATAGAACTTAAGGGCAAGGGTTTGCTGGCGCACGTCACACAATTTGGGCCGGAGGCTGATATGGTGGCCCGTGTAAAAGAGCGGGCCGCCGCAACGGCCAGAGAGGCGAAAGAGAAGAAAGGGCTGGATATGCAGTATGCCGAGGCATTCCGCCGCATCAAACTCTACATTCCCCCACAGCCTAAAGAAGCTCCGGCTGCTCAACAATAGCTGAGCAACAGTGCAGTATGTGTGAGAACGTCAATTGTCTCTCTTAGAGTCTGATGAGCACCTGCTTTATGTTCCAGAGGAAGCAGGTGCCCTGACCTGTCCGGTCGAAAGAGGCTGGCAGCAGCTATGCATCAGGGACTCCTTCGTTGGATCACGAGAGATACATTTCTTTTTTCGCTCTTTAGAAGTATCATAAGGTGTGTCATGCGGCAACACTGATGATGGTGCCTCCAGGATACTCATGTCCTTGTGGCACCGGCCTACCAAGATCGCGTAGAGACTCGATATACAGGGTGATAGCATCTTTTGCCATTGCTATGGCTTCGTCAAATGTTTCGCCCTGTGTCACACACCCTGGCAAATCAGGAACGGTGACTACATAGCCGCCCTCTTCCTGATCCGGCTCGATAAAGACTGTGTAGCGATAGGTTCTGCTCATTTTCTATCCTCTCAGCAATCTTATTAGCTCATCAACAGTAAGCCCTGCCTGTTTTAATGCTGATTTGAGTGTTCCAGGCTTCAAAATTATGTTTCCATGTCTGGGTACAATGACAAGTCCCGATTTTTTGGGATGATAGAAGGTCATATGGCTTCCGCTTTGCCTTACTTTTATCCATCCTTCACGATTAAGTACTGCTACTAATTGCGCGGCGGTAATACGTGGCAACCTCGACACAATCTTGTTACCTTCCATTCACTACTATACCATGATAATCAAAGGGAGACAATCCTATCGGAGTAAATAGATGGAGATCATTATATTATCAATGGCTTTAACATACAAGAGATAAAATTATTATACAAGATATTATTTATCTGTAAATCATCAGAAAAAAAGAGCCTTCAAAAATTCTGAAGGCTCCACAAACAATGGTTATTGGTTACTTCGGTTTGATAACAACGGCGAAGCCACCCCAATACCTGGCGAAATTCTGGTAAGAGATTGACTTCATGTTCTGTTGAGATGAATCAACGAGCGTGATGATGCTGCTATTGCCTCCCGTCACTACCAGGAGATGACCGCCGGGCCAGCGCGAGGGCGGGAAGCTGATAATCACCGGTTCGCCCCGATTGGCAAGCTGCACGATGGTGGCAGGTGATGTAAGCGGGAGGATGGTCGCCGTGAAGCCGAAGTGGGCAACTGTCTTCGTAATGCCATAGGCAGAAAGCAGGCCGAGGCTGGGGTCGATGCCACGCACAGCAATCTCCTCCTGTAGAATATCGGCAATACGGTAGTTGTGGCCGTAGGCATTGATGACTTCGGTCATCACGGCAGCAGAACTATCAACTGTAGACCAGTCGTCGAGTTGTGCGGTTGAGCTATACTGTTTGGGATCGTTCTGCGCGATTCTGACCACATGCTGCGAGGCATTGAAGGCAGTTGGTTTGGTGGTCGGTGCGGATTGGCCGGTTGGTGGCGCGGCGAGTGCGGTCGTTTGTTGTATGGGGGTAATGACGACGGCGTAGCCGGCCCAATATTTCGTGAACTGCTGGCGGGTGAGCGAGGTCAGGTCATACGATGAGGAGTCGGCCAGAAAAACGTACTGACTGTTACCGCCTCTAACGACCAGCAGGTGTCCACCTTGCCAGCGCGAAGGCGGGAAGCCGACCATAACGGGCCGACCGCTATTGGCAATCTGGATAATCTCGTCCAGCGTGGGGTTGGCGGGCCAGTAGGTCTTGAAACCAAAGTGTGCCACAGTATCGTTCACGCCATTGTTATCGAGTAGGCCGAGTTGTGGGGTAATACCGTGAACCGCTACCTCAACTGCCAGCACATCCGCGATACGATAATGCCGTCCGTAGGCGTTCATGATTTCGGTCATCGAGGTGGTTGAACAGGTGGAGTAGGCCCAGGTGTTATATTGGGCCGTTGAGTCATATTGGCTGGGATCGAGCTGACTGATGCGTTGCAGATTCTGCGAGGCCGAGATCGTGCCGGGGAAAAGCTGCGTCAACTGGAGATTAGTCTGGCTGGCGACTGGTGGGCCAGAGGCGACCGCGACATCCGGCCACTGGTTACTCATAATAAGCTCGTTTGCTGAGAGCAGGTTATGCATGGTGTAAAGGCTGAAGATAGAGAGTGCAAGAAGGATGAGAAGAATGCCCAGCCAGGGAGTAAATTGCCCGGATAGATCTGGCAGGCTTAGCAATGGTTTGCGAATTTTTTCGTAGTTTGTCGTCCTATTAAATGTATTTAAGGAGGTGCTTGTGTTATAGCCATAGTGGGTGTGGGTCTGTGTGGAGCGCCGCGTGGGTTGAGAGACATGTCTACGTGTGTTGACAACATTGCTATCGTAATTATCATAGTAGACGCGACTGTGCCTCGATGTTGTGCGCTGACGTTGTAAGTGAGACACTTCTCGCTGCTTAGAATCAGGGGTAGCACTCCGTGTGGTGAGGAGCAGACCGGCAATGGTGATCACAAGTGCTATGCTGAACAAGATCAGCAGGGGGATGACCATTTCATACTCCTAAACTAGTAATAAGCCTGTATCACAATGAGCTAAAAGCATGTTAATTGGAACATCATGACACAGGAAATCTGTATAACAGATACGTGAACAGTATGTAACAAAAGCTCATATATAGCAAGGGGGAGAATCCCTTGTATGATTTACCACGTCCAACAAGGGGCCGATAATGACAATTTACAGTCAATTAAACCGGGTGGGGATGCAAAATGGCCCGAAGCGTGTCATCTATTGGTACGGCTTAAAGCATCCAGCAGGATGTTCAATCCTTCCTGGAATTGTGGTGTCCGACAGCCGACGTAGCAATCTCTTCCTGAGCATGATAGCATATGCATAGAGAATTATCAAACGACGATAGGATGCAACTATGCCAACACTTGCAGGATGGTTAACGGGTGAACAGGTTCCTACTGAGATTATTGAGCAGACGATACGGGCGATGGAAAGCGTGCTGGAATTGCATGGTGGGCAACCGGCGCGCTATGTGCAACCAGGGGTGGGGCTGGTAGTCTTTGCTGACAAGGCTTACGCCATGCAGCGCAATGATGAGCCGCCGGTGATGGATTGGGTGCCTGAGCGGCGCACGCTGGTCTACCGCCGTCCTCTTTCTGGCTGGCATCCGCTCTACTACGTCGAGAACTGGCCTGCCGAGGGCAATCTGGTCTTCGCTAGCGAGATCAAGGCGTTGCTGGCGCTTGGTGTGCCGCGTCACCTGAATCTGGCTGCGTTGTCTGCCTTGCATCGCTACGGCTTCATTCCTGCGCCGTTGACCGCCTTCAAGGAAATACAAGTGGTGCCTGCCGGTTCTATTCTGCGCTGGCAGCATACCAAACTCGTCGTCAATGCCTCTACCGACTATCATCTCCAGGAACCGGTTGATGAAGGTGAGGAAGCGGCTGTGACCGAGCTGGTGCATAGCTTGCTCAAGCACGCGATTGAGGGCCAGTTGCCTCAGCACGACCAGTTAGCAGCGCTGACCGATGGCGGGGCGGCCTCAATGCTTGCCACGTTGTTGAGCGCGCGGGCGACGGAGACACGTTTTACTATCGCTTCGTTCAGCGCCAAAAAAGCTCCGAAGCAGTGGGAGATTGTTGAGCAACTGGCCGACGCCTGCCAACGTCCCTCGCTGGCGATTACCGGCCTGGATCACCTGGATTTCTGGCAGGCGGTGCTGGCGGCAACAGAGGCCCCCTGTGTCGATAGCTTGCCGCTGGCATTGCATCAACTATTACAGACGGTCGCGGCGGAGACGGGGGCGCGTGTGGCGATGGGCGGTCTGGGTGCGCGCGTCATCCTGGGAGAAGAGAGGGTGCGCAATGCCCCACCAGCGCCTCTGCGAGATGAGCAGCATGTGTTGGATGGCTATCGGTCGCGCGTGAATCCTGGCAAGCTGCGTGAGCTACCCTGGACAGTAGAGGCTCGGCAGCGGTTGCAGGATGAGGAGACCTGGGAGAACGGGCACTATGCGCGTCGCCTCGCGCATAAGGCCTGGCAACTGACCGACGAATGGCAACGCGACTACTATTTAGACCTGCATCTGCGCCTGCCCGATCTGCTGGTTGGACCAGCTCAACAGCTTGCCACCCTGGCGCGTATCGCTCTGCGCTCACCATATTTGCATCCCGACGTGCTTAACTACCTGACGCGCCTGCCAGCCTCTTCTGCTGCTAAGGGTAGCAGAAGCGCTCTGTTGCTCACGCTGGTGCGGCAACTTCAGCCAGAACTTGTGCCTGTCACAACCAAATCAACATTTTCACTCAATCTCCCTTTACAGTTGCTTCTACAAGAAAGTGGTCATGAACTACTAGAAATCACTCTCTCATCGGAGGCATTACGTAAGCGAGGATTGTTTACAGCAGAGGGTGTGCAGTTACTTCGGCAGCAAAGGAAAATCTCGCCCGAACTGCTGCTCGTTTTCACCACACAACTCTTTTGCCATTTGTATGATGCAACGCTGTAGGAATTATGATAATGGAATTTGCCGGTCGAAATCCGTGATGGCCTCTATCCCGTAGGGGCGTGATTCATCACGCCCTGCAAGCGGTTCAACGGACGACCAGAGCGTCTGGCAATGGTATCATCCCGTAGGGGCGTGATTCATCACGCCCTGCAAGCGGTTCGACGGACGACCAGGGCGTGATGAAGAAATCTTGCAAATAGAACCGGCAATGGTATCATCCCGTAGGGGCGTGATTCATCACGCCCTGAGAGCGGCTCGACGGACGACCAGGGCGTCTGGCAATGGTATCATCCCGTAGGGGCGTGATTGATCACGCCCTGAGAGCGGCTCGACGGACGACCAGAGCGTCTGGCAATGGTATCATCCCGTAGGGGCGTGATTGATCACGCCCTGAGAGCGGTTCAACGGACGACCAGAGCGTGATGAAGAAATCTTGCAAATAGAACCGGCAATGGTATCATTCCGTAGGGGCGTGATTGATCACGCCCTGCAAGCGGT
>DAOTVZ010000137.1:0-10660 GCA_034436045.1 Ktedonobacteraceae bacterium
ACGATTCAAGACTGGTGCCGTGCCCATGACCCGCTGGCGGTCATCGGTCGCTATGTCGAGCTGAACGAACGGGGCATGGGCTGTTGTCCCTTTGGCTGGCATCATGCGGCGGGGGTAGACCGGCATCCGTCGTTGTGGGTTTATCGCCCACACGGCAACGATCTTTGTTGTTGGTATTGCCATACCTGGGGTCGTGGTGGCTCCCTGTTTGATTTCTTCCGCTACTACTACGGCCTGGATGCGCGTACCCTCTGGTTGCGTCTCCTCGCTGGACAAGCGATCTAAGAAGGAGGTGCGCTGATGGATAGGCAGAGTACTCCATTTGCTGATCAGCTTCCATCCGAGCTTCGCTGGCTGTGTTCCCTGGCATGGTCAGCCCTGGTGGAAGCAGGAACCGAGCAAGTTGAGCAGATATCGTCAGTGGCGAGAGAGGCGCAGAGCAGGTAGCACGCGCCTGTCTATCTACATCTTGTTTGCTCTGTATGCGGGTCTTTTTGTGTTTTCAGAAACTGAGGTGTGCTGATGAATGACACCATAGGGTTGGTAGGCTTTGGAGTCGATACGTTGATCGTGAATGTGCGCTATGCCGATGAGCGAGGTGCGCCGTGTCAGCGTGACCTGGATGAGTCCTTGCAAGCCCTGTTGGATAGCTTGCAGCAAGAGGCACGTGCTCAAGAAGAGAGTGGCAAGCCGGTGGTCTCGCCCTGGACGTTTCAAGGGATGCCACTGCTGGTTGAGCCGAACGGGGCGGGCCGACAATGGCGCTGGCTGCTCAAGTGCCGGTGGCTCGCGCTGGTGGTGTCGCGTGGCAAGTTTAGCAACCTGATTGCCCAGGTACGCTTGGCGGCAGAATATCTCTGGCGGGTGCCGTGGCTTGGTGATGCTGTTTCGGAAGTGCATCGTGTACTGAGGGACATATTCGGGCAAAACATTCACCTGCAAGTCTCAGAAGTCCACTTATGTGCGGACGTAGTGGGCTATGATTTCTCAGCCGTGGACTACGAACAGACCTTTGTCTCGCGCTCGCGGTTGCATGGGGCGGTGTATAGTGCTGGGGTGGATGAAGTCCTCACGAGCAATCGGCGGGTGTCCTCACTGCGCTTTAGTACGCATGGTGCGCCGATTTCAGCGACGATTTACGATAAAACCTTAGAGATTGCACAGAAGTCGCACAAGACGTGGTTTTATGACTACTGGAAGCGGGAAAAGCCTGGGTGTGTGGTGTGGGATGGTGTCTCGCCGGTCTGGCGGGTGGAGGTACGTTTCCGGCGTGCCTTTCTGCGCAATCTCAAGCAGCCGATAGAGGGGCCGTATGAGTTTCTCAGTCTGCCGCGTGCGCTGTGGCTGTATGCAGTGGGTCAACCTGGGGGGGATGTGGATGGCTTGCCGGATGGCTGGTTACGGCATGTGGTACCGACGGATGATACGAATCACTCACGATGGCCGGTGCATCCGGTCTGGTTGCTGATTCAGTCGGCCTTTGCGGAAGAGGCGACGGCTGACCTGGGGCCGGTGGTGCGCGAACGCATTCGCCAGGTGAATGTTGAGCGGGGGCTAGCGGCGGTGATCGGCTACTGCTCGACGCTGGCGGCGTGGCTTGGTGGCGAGTATGCCAGTACGGACACGGATGTGTCGTTAGTGCTGCACTGGCTCTCAGAGGCGGGCGTCTCCTACCTGGATGAGCGTGAGCGGGTCTTTGTTTAGGAAGTTAAAAAGAAGCAAGTGCTGTATGGTGTTTGTGAGAATGCTTAGGGGGCGGCTATGAAAATTGATGAGGCGATTAAGGGTTATATTCTTGATTGCAAGGTACGTGGGCGTAGTCACCGTACTATTGAGTGGTATGAACAGAAGTTGCGCTATTTTGCGCGTTGGTTGAATGAAGAGGAAGAAGTACGGCAATTAGGTGGTGTCTCGATAGCTCACTTACGCTCGTTCGTGCTTCATTTGCAATCGGTTCCTCTGGCTCGTTCATCTGCTGATGGTGATGAACACATTTCACCGTTGACAGTGAAGGGCTATGTGCAGGTCATTAAAGGCTTCTTCTCATGGTGTCATAATGAGGAATTGATAGACAAGAATCCTGCTCAGCGTCTTCAATTGCCTTCGGTTCCTGATTATATGATACCAACGTTTACTCCTGAGCATATCAGGGCTATGCTTGACGCTTGTGATCTTTCTACCTGGCTCGGTTATCGTGACTATACGATTATCCTGGTTCTCCTGGAAACTGGTATTCGTGTCTCTGAGCTATGTGGGTTGCGCCTTCAAGATGTGCATGACGATTATATCAGGGTGTTTGGTAAGGGGCGTAAGGAACGTGAAGTAGGTATCTCGCCTGATGTAAGTAAACACCTGTGGAAGTATATTCACAAGTATCGGCGCATGCCTGCGGCTGATGCGACTGAACTGGTCTTTCTCAATCGTCATGGACATCCCCTTACCCGTAGCGGTGTTGAGCAGTTTCTTGTCGAGCTAAAGGATAAAGCGGGGATAGAGGGCGTGCGCGTCTCTGCTCACACCTTCCGGCATACCTTCGCTCGGATGTACTTGGAACAAGGGGGTGAAATTTATAAGCTTTCGCGTCTGATGGGTCATAGTAGTGTTGAGGTCACTGAAGAATATCTCAAAGATTTTCGAGTACGCTCGGCTCGTCAAGAGCATGATAAGTTCTCTCCAGTGGCTTCTATTGGGTTACTTGGTAAGCGGCGGAAGTCAAAACAAGACGATAAGGATAAAGGGACTAGTTGACATAACGGGGATGTTTTGTGCTGTAGATCGTTGCTGCTACAGCACAAGACTTGTTAAAAAAGCCCTGGTTAGATGTGGTTTTGCCATTGTTCTAACCAGGGCTTCTTGCGTCTTGTCAAGCGGGTTTATATTCACTTCTCTCATTTTGGCGTTCCCGACAGGAATCGAACCTGCGCGCCCGGTTCCGGAGACCGGTGCTCTATCCACTGAGCTACGGGAACGTTTGCTCTTTTGTAATCATAGCATATTCGTCAAGCCTGCTCAATCTCTCCGGGCTATTCAACTTCTGGAACATCATTCTCGTTCTCAACCTCAAAGTCTCCCGCGCCACCTTGACCGCTCCCTCATGACTAGCTATCTCACACAACGCTGTATCTCTCCAACGAATTCCTCATACTTCATGGCTTATTATCTCCCGTAATAGCGCATACATAATTCGTCAATAATGGCGTTACACAATATATCATCTTCTACCACGGAATATTGAGAAAAAAGTTACTCTTCCTTTTCATCCTATTGACAAGCACCACATTTTACTGATATGCTAGTAAATGTAGAGATTATGTAGGGAGGTACCCGGCAATGAATAAACCATCAGCTTCTTTGCGCAACCATCCAACGCTCAAACCCTCACTGCCAGCCTGGCAACAACCCACGTCCCCTCACCCAACCATCGCGCCGCGCCCCGGCTATCAACAACCAGTGACACGCTTCTGGCCATCTGCACCAACACAATCTCCTCCAGGAACCCGCGCGGGAACACCGGGGCAACCACCACTACCCGGCACCAGAGGCCAGGCCCCGAACCTGCTTCTGCCGCTCTCTCCGCCGAAGCCTGCACCATCCAGTACCAGAAAACGGCTCACACGCATCTTCACCCTCTGCCTGCTTGTTGCGCTGGCAGCCATCATCTACAGCATCTGGAATAATGCACCCACCACGTCTGCTGTCTCAGGTGGCATAGCCGTGCCAAACAGCGTTACATTGGCCCCCAACGCTGGTAATACGGCCACCTCTTTTACGTCTACTTCTGATGGAGGGACAATCACCGTCTACATCACGGGCGCAGTAAAGCACCCTGGCGTTTATACCTTGCCAGCCGGAGCGCGTGTCTACCAACTCGTGCAGGCAGCAGGCGGTACCCTGGCCAATGCTGATCTGGCAGCGCTGAATATGGCTACCAAACTCAGCGATGGGCAGGAAGTCTATGTCTTGCAAATCGGTGAAACGCCCCCATATACTGGAGGAAGCGATATTACTCCGGTCAGTGGTACAGCTGGCCCGACGGGAGCGACGGGCACGCTGGTAAACATCAATACCGCCAGCGCGGATGAAATGCGGCAGGCACTGCATATTAGCAGCACAACCGCCGAGAAGATCATCGCTTACCGTACCGAACACGGCCCTTATACCAGTGTCGATCAACTATTGCAGGTTGTTAGCCGTTCAATCTATGACAAAATAAAAGGTTTGGTGACGGTTTCATGACGGCACAAAACAGCGTCTTAACAATTATCACCATCGTCGTCTGGCTCGTCTGTATGCTGCTCGGCCTACTGCTCGGCTCACTGGCCGGGCGTATTGCGGGCACTCTGCTCGGCTGGATGATCGCGGGGTCGCTCGACGAGAAACTCGCCAGCGGCGCACGTATCGGACAACGCATCGGCAGTTGGATCGGCTCCGGCCTCGGTCTCCTGCTAGGTTTCCTGGTTGCAATGCACATTCTCACAATGGTCACACATACTGTAGGCCATTAACACTTACAATGACCTGATACCCACCAGGGTATTATTATGTGTAGTGGTATTCCTGGTGGATATCAGAATCACATCTCTATCGTGTTTCAACTGGAGGCTTGCAACGTGGTAGTACTATGGAACAGAAATATCACGCTGAGCGATTTTGTACAACGCTTCTTACTGGCGGCAATGGCCGGAGCCTGGTTGAGCGGCATCATGCTCGCCTCGCTCCTCCCACATACCCTGATCGCTGTCAAGGCACCGCTCATCGCTGTCTGCGCCCTTTTTGTCCTTATCGCGGCGCTCCTCTTTCGCTACACTACACATGGACACTATGTACTGCTGCTGCTCGGTTGCCTGCTCTTAGGAGCCGCTCGCTATGGCATCGCCTTACCTGATGATGATCCACAGGCTATTAGCCAGTTTGTCGGTCGAACGCACATCATGTTGCAAGGCAATGTCGCCGATGAGCCGGAAGTCGTGAAGCGCCATCGGCAACTGACTATCGCTGTCACAGCCGTCAGTACGGATAGTGGCACAACATGGCATAATGCACATGGCGATATTCTGGTGCTGCTCAATAGCACGCTCGTCGAAGACCCTTATGGCGCGAACTATGGCGATCAGGTTGAACTGAATGGAACACTGCAACCGCCATTGCCCGGTAGCCCGCCAGAGATTTTTGCCAGCATGGCCTTCCCTAAACTAAGGGTGAGCGCCTCCGGCGGCAACCCACTCATCGCCTGGCTCTATCACCTGCGCATACTGCTTGCCACGCTCATCCAGCGCGCTCTGCCGCAACCGGAAGCAGCCCTCCTGATCGCTCTGCTTCTCAGCCTGCGCACTCCGCCGTTGCTCCCCATTAGCCAGAGCTTTAATCTGACCGGCACGGCCCACCTGATCGCTCCCTCCGGCTTTAAAGTCACCATTCTAGCCGGTATCGTACAACAGGGCACACGATGGCTATATGAAAAGCGACAACGACGCTATACGCTTAACCCGTTACGACAACGCATGCGCGATTGGCGCTACTGGCTGGCTACCACCCTGGTACTCCTGACGATCAGTATGTACACCTTGCTGAGTGGCGGCGGACCGGCGGCGTTACGCGCTGGCATCATGGGCTGCCTGCTGGTGCTGGCTCCACGCATCGGGCGCACCTACAACGTCTATACCGCCCTGGCCTTTACCGCTTTGCTCCTCTCGCTATTCGACCCTTTCATGTTGTGGAGTGCCAGTTTTCAACTCTCTTTCGCAGGCACGCTCGGCATTATCTTGCTCACACCTCCCCTGCAACATTATTTGCATCCACTGACGTGGCTCCCGCTCGGCCATCTCTTTCATGAAATCGTCGCGGTTACGCTGGCCGCTCAACTCGCAACATTGCCTATTCTCGCGCTCACCTTTCAGCAAATTTCATTCATTGCCCCTCTTGCCAATATTCTTACCGTCCCACTGCTGGGTACCTTCCTCCTGCTCGGCCTGCTGGTTTGTCTCGTTAGTCTGCTCGTTCCCGCCATAGGCATCCTGGCCGGATGGATTGCCTGGCCGATTCTCTGGTATCTGATCACCGTTGTCAACTGGTGTGCTGACCTGCCCGGCGCATACATCACCGTCAATAACCTCAGTTCAGGCATCGCGTGGGGCTATTATGCACTGCTCGCGCTCGCCACGCTATGGGTTCTTCATCGCCACACGCAAACTACTGACTTTTCAAAACAAGAGGTATCAAAACATCCTGCGCATCCGCCGCGCCGTCTACTCTACGTTCTCCAGGGTGGTGCCGCGCTACTCATCCTGCTGGTCACGGGTGCCCTTGCATCAACAACTTTACCCGACCACTATACCCATATCGACTTCCTGTCTGTTGCTCCTGGCGGGCAACCGGCACAAGGCGAAGCCATTCTCTTACGTACACCAGATGGCAAAACCATCCTGATCGATGGTGGCTCCGATGCAAGTTCGCTCGCCATGCAGCTCGGCTCCCTGTTACCGCCCTGGCAGCATACACTCGACACAATTATTCTGACCAGCATGGCTGCCGACCACCTGACCGGCCTACAAGATGTAGTCAATAGCTATCAGATAGGGCACGTCTTTGACGCTGGTATGCTCTATCCCAGCAGTTCTTACGCGCTCTGGCGACGCACTATTCGTGAACGCAACATCCCATATACGCAACTGCGCCTGGGCATGACCATCGTTCTGGGCGCTCAGACTATCGCACAGGTTCTCTGGCCTTCAACACTTCTGCACAATAGCAATCCGAATCGTGATAATGCGCTGGTGCTACGCCTGCTCGCCCCCGGTCTTAGTCTGTTGCTACTGGGTGAAACCAGCTACAGCACGTATGCCCTGAAAGGGATACTCAACCATATAAACTCTAACCCCACATCGGCTGACATCGTAGAAATAATAGGTGATGTAGGGAAAACGTTTCCAGCAACGCTGGCAGAGGTCATCCAACTTACTCATCCTTCGTTGCTGATTGTCACACCCGGCACGTTACCAAAAAAGCGCCGCAGTAATACCGGTAGTAGTGGCACTATGGCCGCCGCGCCTGCAACGACTATGCTGAACACATCAGCACTGGTACCGTTAGTGGCCGGTACAACCATACAGGTTCTGCAAATAGCACAGGTGGGCACGCTGGAAATTAACGCTAACGCTGCCGGATGGAATACACAGCACATATAATGCCCTATGCCAACAGGCATAGCGTGATAGAATAACATCAATACAAGACGCCTGTTCCTGGCGGGGCGTGGTGATGAACTTTCACCACACTCTGCCTGATAGAACATCGCTAACATCTCGCTAGAAGGTAATGCTATGATCTGCGAACGTTGTGGTAATGAACTGGCTGCCGGTACGACATTTTGCCCGATCTGTGGCACTCGTACTGAGACAGCGAGGGGCCAGGCTAAACTGCCCCCCAGCCCAACTATGTACGGGCAAGATGGGCTAAAAAGCTTTGGTGAAGCATTATCTTATGAACGAGGCTATGCGCCTCAGCCATATCCACCCACCTCACAACAAATACCTATGCAGGCACCGCTTCCACCCATGCCGCCTGGGCCAGGCTACGGTATTCCTTACCCGCCGACACCATCTTATCCTACCAATATTCAGGTCAATGTTACCATGATACCCACACCGCCGAATAAAGATGGGGCGCTGGTCGCCGAGATTATCCTCTCCTTGTTCGGTCTGTTCGGTGTAGGCTGGCTGCTGGCTGGTGAAAAAACTGTCGGCATCATTCTGCTAGTCTGTAGCATCTTTATCTACTGGCCCGTTGTCGTTGGAAGCACTATTGTCTCTGACGGCATTGGCCTCATCTGTCTCGGCCCAATGGCCATTGCCGCCATTATTATCAATGCGCTGTTACTCAATCGCTACTGCACGCGCAAAGCTCAATACGTGATGCTGCACCAGAACTTGCCTGTGCAGCAAATACCATACCAACAACCACCGAGACAACATTATCCGCAACAGTAGCTTATTTGGGGAAGGCCAGACGGCGATATTTCTCGCGTGACTCCAGCCAGGCCTCTTCGGAGAGTCCCAGCTTCTCACGCAGCGCATCGGGGGCCACACCCGCGCGCAGTTGCTCAACGGCAAAGGTATCGCGCAATAGTTGCAACGTCACACGCTTCTTAATGCCCGCCTCTTTCACTGCACGGCTCAAAATGTAGTTCAGGTTGCGGTCTGTGCAATCAAACAGGCGGTCGGTAGGATGGTATTTTTGCAGATAGTGCTGAAAGATGTCTGTGAAGGCGGCAGGCAGTGCCAGGCGACGTTCACGATGCTGCTTGCCGGTGGCAGCGGGGAAATGCACCGTGACGAGAGGCGCATTGGGATCAGAGATATCGACATGTTGCACCTTCAGCCCCATAATCTCCTCTTTCTTCAAGCCGCCGTACAGGGACAGGTAGACCAGGCAGTGACAGCGAATATCTTCTGAGGCAGCTTTGAGCAGGCGCTCAACTTCGTCAGCGAAGAGCAATTCGGGCAGAGGGGGTAAAGGGCGTTCCAGTACTAGCGCGGTCGAAGGGTCTTCGCGTAAGACCTGCTCCCGCGCCAGCCAGGAGAAGAAGTTTTTTAAGAATGTCACGCGCCGGGCCATCGTTTTCGGCGCGGGCGTCGTACCTTTGTTACCAAATTTGAGCATCATGAGCCAATCGACCAGTTGCTCCTTTGTAATGCGTCCAACCGGCGTGTCCTGGCCCACAAACTCACCAAACATTTTCAGGTCGGAAAGGAAGCAGGTGATGGTATGCTCTGACTTCCCACGCAATTTCAGTTCCTGCCGATAGGGCA
Organism: Ktedonobacteraceae bacterium; assembly: GCA_034436045.1. Taxonomy (GTDB): domain Bacteria; phylum Chloroflexota; class Ktedonobacteria; order Ktedonobacterales; family Ktedonobacteraceae; genus H111-94. Next base: position 8,808 of record DAOTVZ010000137.1, read on the forward strand.
AGGCACAGGCGGCTAGACTGGACTGATCGGTGAGCGGTTTGAGACGCACAATCGGCGGAAATGGTGTTGTCGCCGGGTCAGGCGATTCAGCGATCACGGCTGGCGATCCGAGAAAACTGTTCTGCAAGATAGTAGCATCTTCCGTCAAGATCGGCTCCGGCGACTGCTCCGGTGTTCCTTGCTGCATTCGTTCGCTCCTTCATGGCAGACAACAATGACGTATGCTTCTTTCTTTTCATTATAGCAGACGACAACGAGATAGCAAATATGTTCCTACTGAAGACAGCTCTCGTTACGTTCATTTCTAAGGAACGTTTCGATTTATATCCAACACAATACAGGCGGCTTCTGCACCAGACAAAAACATGTGGTCAGAGGGATAAAGTATTGTAAAGAGCAACCATCTTTATCACTAACAACGAGGCTTGTAATGAAATCACTGCGCTCCGTATTGACTCTACCGGCGATCAGCGTGTTTCTCGTTGCATTGCTGGTTCGGTTTGCCTATAACGAAACTGTTACCGTCGGTTACTATCCTTTGCATGACTCTTTAACCTATCAGACAATAGCTATTAATATACTGCAACAGCATTGCTTTTGCGAACTATCGCATTTGCCCACCGTTGATCGTGCCCCGCTCTGGCCCGCTGTTATCGCAGCCATCTATGCTGTAATTGGTATACGTAGCCATGCCATACTCCTCTTTCTCAGCTTCGTCGGTTCAGGCACCTGCTTGCTCGTCTATTATTTCGCCAGGGATCTGTTCGGCACGCGCGTTGGCCTGATTGCCGGTTTGATTGCTGCTATCTATCCTTTCCTTTTCATCTACGACGGCTGGCTCTATTCCGAGTCGCTCTACATCTTTCTGCTGCTGGCCTTTTGCTACTCGCTCTTCCGCTTGCAGCGCACGCCGCGCTGGCAACTGATGGTCCTGAGCGGCATCCTGCTCGGACTGGCCTCACTTGAACGTCCCAACGGTGTCGCTACCCTCGCACTCTTCTTTGCCTGGCTTGCGGTAATGTTCTGGACGAAGGTCATTCCCCGGCGCAAAGTGCTGCAGAGCGGTGTGGTAGTGACCTTGCTCTTCCTCGCCTTTGTCACACCCTGGCTTATTCGCAACTACCTCGTCGCACATACTTTCGTCTTTGTTGCCACCGGCGACGGCAAAGTCCTGGTGGGAGCTTACAACAAAGAGACTGATGATATCTACTTTAGCAATAAAGTCTACCTGGGTACCTGGCTCCGCCCCGAAGAGTCCGTGCCTAACGTGGTCAAAGAATTTCCCGCGCAGTGTGCTGCCCCATGTGAGGTAGCACGCGATAATGCCTACAAAGCAACCGCGCTACAGTGGATCAAACAACACCCGAAACAGGTAGAAGACCTGCTGAAGCTACACATCGCTGGCATGTGGGCTACCACCTCCGCTGAAGCCGATCTGCCACTCAATCGCTTCCCTGGTCGCATCTCATCCATACTCGTCGTGGATTGGATGAAAATCATCACGCCTATCATCTTTGCATTAGCGGCACTGGGCTTCGTCGTCACGCTTAAACGCTGGCGCGAATTGTTCTTCATCTATCTCGTTATCCTGGAAACCATCGCGGAATGCATTGTTTTCTATGGTATTCCACGCTTTCGCGCTCCCATCGAGCCATTGCTAATCCTGCTGGCCGCAGGCGCGCTCTGGTGGCTCTTCACTATCTTCAGTCGCAAAGGTCGTCTCCAAAGCGTAGGGGCGTGATTGATCACGCCCTGGTTGCGGCTCAACGGGTGCGTGAAGCATGATCGATCACCCCCTGAGCGCGGAGCGACGGGTGAGCAGGGCGTGATCAATCACGCCCCTACGGGATGGT
>DAOTVZ010000138.1:0-34711 GCA_034436045.1 Ktedonobacteraceae bacterium
GTTTTGTGGGTCTTCATTGCCGCCAGCTTCTTTCTAGTTGAAGTCTATCGACGCTGGTTCGCTGCTAAGGCGCACCTGTATGCCGGTCAATGGCGTGGCTGGCTTTCCAGTTGGGGTTATCTCATTCTGTGCCTGCTGGCAATTGTGGCCTTTACCATCCTGGGACTCAAGTTATTATTGCTGGCATTGCTCGTGTTGGGAAGCTGGCTGTGTGTGCTTACGCTGCTCGGTCAGGCCGGTTTGTTGCGCCAAAGCACGGTGCCCCAGGTGAAGAGCAATACCGGTGTTGCGAACGGTTCGGCCCCTTTACCGTTTGCGTCATCGGCTTATCTGAATTACACCTATCTCTTGCTGCTGATGGGATTGGGGATCAGCTTGGGCGTCGAGCTGGTCTATATTCGTGATTTCCTGGATGGCGGCGATTACGAGCGCATGAACACCGTCTTTAAGTTTGGGATTCAGTCCTGGTTCTGCTTTGCGATTGGGGGCGCGCTGGCAATACCGCTGATACGGCGTGCATTACGCGAGTATGCGCGTCTCATCTGGACGATCCTGCTGGTGGCGCTTATTGTATGTTGCTCCATCTTTCTGGTGGAAGGCCCGGCGGCGCGTATTCAAGATCATCAAAACTGGATTGCCTTGCAGCCGCCGACCGGCAACGCGAACTACACGCCCACGCTGGATGGTTTTGCCTTCGTGCGCGCGTGGTATCCAGAGGATGCGCGGGCCATTGAGTGGCTCAATCAGCATGTAGCGGGTTCGCCGGTCATTCTGGAGGCGGAGGCCCCGGTATCGTATCAGTGGTTTGGCCGCGTCTCCGTCTATACCGGTCTGCCCGATGTGTTAGGCTGGCCTGACCATGAGGGCGAGCAACGCTATGCCGACCAGATTCCCAATCGCCTGACCGATATTGGCCTGATTTATACGACGACCGATGAGGCACAGGCCCTCGCGCTCCTGCATAGCTATAATGTGCGTTATGTCTATGTTGGCCCACTGGAGCGTCAGACCTACGGACAGGACGGGGGACAGGGACTGGAGAAATTCCAGCGCATGGTCGGGCACGGCCTGAGCATCGTCTATCAAGCTGATGGCGTGACAATTTATGAAGTCGATTGATGCCTGAAATGCCTGATCCCTTGAAAACCACGCAGTCTGAGCGAGTTGCTGACAACTGTCACCGACGAGAGCGCCATGGCGGCGGCGGCGAAGATGGGAGCTTGAGCGCGTAGAAACGGGATAAGCGGTGATAGGATAGCCGTCGGGATCAGTACCACGTTGTAGGCGAAGGCCCAGAAGAGATTCTGCTTAATGATACGCATAGTGGCCCGTGAAAGCGCGAGCGCGGTAGCGATGCTGCGCAAGTTGCCCTTGACCAGCGTGATGTCGGCGGCCTCCATTGCGATATCTGTACCGGTGCCCATGGCGATACCAGCATCGGCCTGTACCAGCGCCGGCGCGTCGTTGATACCATCACCAGCAAAGGCCACCACCAACCCCTGTTCCTGCAAGCGCTTGACCTGTTGAGCCTTCTCCTCCGGCAGAACCTCCGCCAGCACATGTTCTGCCGGAATACCGACCTGTGCCGCGATTGCCCGCGCCGTTCGCTGATTGTCGCCGCTAATCATCCAGACCTGCAAGCCCTGCTCCTGTAAGTGTCGGATGGCCTCTGCCGAGCCGAATTTCACGGTATCTGCGACAGCGATAAGACCGGCCAGTTGCTGGTCAATGGCGACGAGTATGGTAGTTTTTCCTTCGGCCTCCAGCTTCTCCAGGCGCTCTTGCAGCGGCGTGTAGTCGATGCCATGTTCGCGCATCAACGGGCGCGAGCCGACCAGTATCTCGTGCCCCTCGACGGTCGCGCGTAGGCCACGACCGGCCTGGGTGCTAAAATTCTGTGGCAAGCCCTGCGGCGCGAGTCCACGTGCCTGCGCGCCCGCGATAATAGCAGTTGCCAGAGGATGTTCTGAGCCGACTTCGGCAGTGGCGACCAGACGTAGCAGCTCGTCATCTGTGGTTGTGGGCAATGCATAGACATCAGTGAGCGAAGGTTTGCCACGAGTGATAGTGCCAGTTTTGTCCAGCAAGATGGCACGTACTGCCTGAATGCGCTCCAGGCTCTCGCCGCCTTTAATCAGGATGCCTTGCTCTGCGCCTTTGCCAGTGCCGACCATGATGGCAGTTGGTGTCGCCAGACCCAGTGCGCACGGACATGCCACTACCAGCACGGTCACAGCCGCAACGATAGCGGTAATCCACGGATTGCTAATGCTGGTTCCCATCCCCGCCGTTGTTGCGAGATGGAAAACGTTGCCGACAATGGCCCAACCGATAAAGGTAAGGGCGGCAATCACCAGCACGGCGGGAACGAAGATGCTGGCGACGGTGTCCGCCAGACGCTGAATGGGGGCCTTTGAACCTTGCGCCTGTTCAACCATGCGAATAATGTTTGCTAGCATGGTATCTGCACCCACTCTGGTGGCGCGCATGTGTAGCAGGCCGCTCTGGTTGAGCGTGGCACCGATCAGTAGGTCGCCCTCGCTCTTCTCTACCGGCATACTCTCGCCCGTAATCATCGATTCATCAACCGAAGATGTGCCGGTGAGGACAACGCCATCAACGGGGATTTTCTCACCTGGGCGCACAATCAATTCGTCACCGACCTGCACCTGCTCGATAGGTAGCTCTCTCTCCTGGCCGTTGCGTATAACATGCGCCGTCCGCGCCTGCAAGCCCATAAGCTTTTGAATGGCCTCGTTTGCCTGCCCCTTCGCGCGGGCCTCCAGATACTTGCCCAGGAAGATGAGCGTAATGATCAGTGAAGCTGTGTCATAGAATGTGGTGCCGCCGACCAGCGCCGGAAAGAAGGTAGCAACGATGCTCATGAGATAGGCCGCCGTCGAGCCAACGGAGATCAGCGTATCCATGTTGGCGCTACCGTGTCGCAGCGTCTTGAGCGCGCCGCGATGAAACTCCCAACCCACGATGGCCCAGACCGGCGTGGTTAAGGCCAGTAAGAGTAGATTTTCGCCGGGGAAGCGATTCATGAAGAACATGCTGAGTAGCACAACCGGCAATGCCAGCGCGATACCAAGCAGCAGCACATTGCGTTTGTGCCGTAGTTCCGCCGTTTTGTGCTGCTTAAGCTCTTCTTCCTGTTTTTGTAGTTCGGTGATCCCGCTATCAACAGAGGTTGCCACATTTTCTGTAGCGCCAGTCGCGTTTGCCGGTGCCTCTGAAGATACCGGTGCTGTCGGCCTGTCAAGGGGAATGGCTTTATAGCCGATGGTATCAACCTTTTGTATCATCTGTTGCGGCTCAATCTGCGCTGGATCAAATAGCACAGTTGCGCGCTCGGTCGCCAGATTAACTCGTGCGTCCAGAATGCCGGGGAGCTTTTTCAGCCCCTTTTCTATGCGCATGGCACAGGAAGCGCAGGTCATGCCTTCAATAGCAAATTGTGCCTGTTCCTGTTGTTCCTGTGCCTGACTGTTTGTCGATTGTAATTCTGCTTGCCTGGTTTCTGTTGTCATCCTCTCACCTCGTACTCCGCTAACCCCCTACACCATACCCCTATGGGGGGGGTATTTATATTGTACTACCTTGCGAGCAGGATTGTCAAATGCGCCAGGCTGACCCTTGTCAAACGCAAAACGTTTTGGCTCTCTATCCTTTAGAGGGATGTTGGTGGTCGGTGTAGGAGTGTCATTCATGACGCCCTGACCACCCGTTGATCTGCGCACAGACGTCATGAATGACGCCCCTCTACCCATTTCCCCGCAAGGATAGAGAGCCACGTTTTTCAAGAACCGATCTCGCTCTGGGTGCTGGCCTGAGAGCGCATCAGCAGGTAGTAGACGACTGAAGAGATGATCAGGCCGACGATCCAGGTGATGTCTGCGCCGCCGAGTGGGGCGACCAGCGGGCCAGTGTAGATGGTTGAATTCATGAATGGAATCTCGACAATAATAGCGATTACATAAGCCAGCAGGGTGCGCCAGTTAAAACGCCCATAGCTGCCGTTGGGATCGAAGATGGCCGCGATGTTGTAGCGTTCGTGGCGCAACAGGTAGAAGTCGATCAGATTGATGGCGCTCCAGGGGATGATGAAGTAGAGCAGGAAAAGCAGAAAGTTGGTGTAGTTCTCGATGAAATTGCCCTGTCCCAGCACGGCGACGGCGGTACCGACGATGGTTGCGCCGACGATGAGCCAGATGCGTGCGCTGATGGAGCGTAGCATGGGGATCGACGCGGCGGTGGTTGTGGTCAGGAAAATGCCGTAGAGGTTGAGGACGTTGGCGGCGATGATGCCAAGAATGATGATCAGGTAGAAAAGCCAGCCTATGCCACTGCCAGCCTGCGTAACGATATACTGAACGCTGTTGGCGTTGAAGGCTTTGGCGGCAACCGAGACGGCGATACAGCCGAGAATCATCATCCAGATGGAGCTAATGACGGAGCCGCCGTATGTCCACCAGAAGGTGATTGCGGTGGGCGTGCTTTCCGGCAGATAACGCGAGTAGTCCGCGACATACGGGCCGTAGGTGATCTGCCAGGTGGCAATGATGGAGACGACGAGCAGGAAGGTTCCCAGCGAGAAGGCGGGTGGTGTCGTGTGAGCGCCAGAGTTGGTGGTGAGTACGCGAATAGTCAGGTAGATGAAGCCGAGGGCAAAGAGGATGCTGACGATACTTTCATAACGATGGATGATATCATAGCCGTAGATCGCCAGCACCATGCAAACGATAGCAACAAAGATGATGGCAAGATCAATGGGCATGCCCGTCCAGGCTGATAACGCCTGGCCACCGAGAATGGCGCTGCTGGCGAAGAAGCCGATGTACATAATAATAACGAGAATCAAGGGCAATAGCGCTCCATAAAAGCCGAACTGGGCGCGACTTTGAATCATCTGTGGCACGCCCATTTTTGGCCCTTGCGCCGAGTGCAGTGCCATGAAGATGCCGCCGATCAGATTACCGATAACAATGGCGACAATGGCCCAGCCAAGCGAGAGACCCAACGCGACGGCCAGTGCGCCTGTCACAACAGTGGTAATCTGCATATTGCCAGAGAACCAGAGCGTGAAGAGGCTGAAAGGTGAGCCATGACGCTCCTCAGCGGGGATGTAGTCGATGGAGTGACGCTCGATAGTGACGGGTTGGGCATTGTTTGCCGTGTTCAGGTCTGCCATAGGTGACCTCCTTACCGGTAGGGGTAGAGTATAGCGGAGCAGCGTAGTTGTTTGGGGGAACAGTATACGCTGCCTCCTTACCATAAAGGGTACCTGATGAGCTTGTTATTGTCAATTGGACAAGGGTGTACCTCATTTTTTTGTTTGCCCATGCAGGACGACCGCGAGGGTTGCCTTGCCTGGGCAAACAAAAGATGGGTACCGGGGGATTAAGAATAGGTTATCCTGGCGGTCATACCCCTCGGCTATCAGTGTTTGATTTCCGGCCCGAAGAAGGTGATGAATTCCGGGCTGGCGACACGGCGCATGGTTTCCTCTTCGCGTGCCCAGATGCTGTAGGCCACCTCGGCCACTTTCTCGGCGCACTCGTCGGGAATGTGCAGGATGCCGTTGGCATCTCCGTGTAGCAAATCTCCGGGGCGTACACGCATGCCGGAGATAGTTACTTCATCGCCGACGCTGACGCAGATCGGGTTACCATGAGAAACGACCAGTCCGGCACAAAAATATTGAAAATTGCCCAGGGCGCGTACCTCTTTGACATCGCGCAGACCACCATCGGTCAGGATGCCGACCGCACCGAGGCGCTTCATGGTGGTAGACATAACCTCACCTGCATGGCATGAGTGCAGCCGGTCGTTGCCAACATCTTGCATAACCACAATCGCAGGTTTAGGCGCATTTGCCAACATTTCGTAGAGTTTGTTGAAACCGATCCCTTGACGTCCCTCAGTTGTGCTATCGACTGTGCAGGTGACGGCATAACCGACGGTGGGCGGCAGATCAGGGAAGATACAGCGAATATCGTAGCCCACGTAGCCTGAGACGCGCGGGCGAACTTGAAAGGTTTCGATAGCATTAGAGATAGTCGGGCTATCGATGCGACGCAAGGCGCTAAGCTGTTCATAACTGAGTTTGACGACCATTAGAGTGTTCTCCTTCCAGGTAGTTGCAGAGGAAAGCAGTGCAACTGCTAGCTGTGCCGGATATGTTACCATGATAGCACATGTGTTGGTAGAATGCTTGCATGCATGCATGCCTGAAAGAAAAGAGGAAGCGAGAGAAGACGAATGAGCCGGGAATATTTTGATGTAATTATCGTTGGTGGTGGCGTAATGGGCAGTTCGATTGCCTATCACGCTGCTTTGCAGGGAGTACGTGTGCTGGTGATCGAACGAGCAGAGAGCGCGGTTGAGCCTGCCGCATCGTGGGCCAGCGCGGGCGGTGTGCGTCGTCAGGGACGTCATCCGGCGGAGGCGCAACTTGCCAGCGTGGCCATTGCTCGCTGGCCAAGTTTAGAGCAGGAGCTTGCGGCGGATATGCACTATCGACAGGGCGGCAATCTGCTTGTGGCCGAGAATGAAGTGGAAGCAGCTTCTCTACTTGATTTTGTACGCGAACAGCAAGCGAACGGCTTTGCCGATGTGGTTCTGCTGGATCGTCAGCAGGTACGCGAGCTGGTGCCAGGGATTGCCCAACAGGTTGTGGCGGGCAGTTTTAGCCCCGCCGATGGGCAGGCCGACCCGATATTGACGACGCGCGCCTTTGCTGCCGCCGCCCAGCGTCACGGCGCTATGTACTGGAACGCCACGACGGTCACAGCGCTGCAAGTGGATGGGTGGCGTGTTACTGGTGTGCAAACGTCGCGCGGTGCAGTTACAGCGGCCTGGGTAGTGCTATCTGCCGGAGCGTGGAGCGATGAACTGGCGGCGACTGCCGGTCTACGCCTGCCGATACGGACTGTAGCCCTGCAAATGGTGCTTTCCACGCCTGCGCCCGCGCGCGTATTGAGACCGGTGGTGAGCGCCGTCAATCGGATGCTCTCACTGAAGCAGCGGCCCGATGGTAGTTTCCTGCTTGGCGGCGGCTGGCCCGGCGAGGTAGCGGCTGATCGTCGCTCCTACCGTTTGCGTCCGCAGAGCGTGACCGGCAACTGGGAGACGGCGTGTGCCATTCTTCCCGCCGTAGCGGAACAGCAGATTGCGCGTGCCTGGTGCGGCCTGGAAGCGGAGAGCATCGACGAGATTCCCTTTGTCGGTTCCATCTCTGGTCTGGATGGTCTGCTGCTCGCCGTCGGCTTCTCTGGTCACGGTTTCGCCCTCTCACCTGCTATCGGGCAGAGCATCACGAACCTGCTACTCGGCAAAAATGCGCCGGAACTGTCTGGCCTGAGTCCTGATCGCATCAGTACCTTTGGAAAAGAACGGATTGAGGCATTTTTGTCTAAGTAGCAGGTTCGTGTTGCTCACTCTGAAGCAATTGAGCAGCGAGCGGCAAGATCTGATTAGCGTCGCCGAGTAGCCCCAGGTCGGCCAGCGCGAAAATGGGGGCGCTGCGGTCGGGGTTGATGGCGATGATCGTTTGTGATTCGCTCATGCCGCTGGTGTGCTGTACCGCGCCGGAGATGCCGCAGGCGATATAGAGCTTTGGGCGCACTGTCTTACCGGTTGAGCCGATCTGGCGGCTGTGTTCTACCCATCCCAGGTCGGTAGCGACACGTGTAGCGCCCACCGCAGCGCCAAGCCGATGTGCGAATTGGGTAATGGCGGAGAAGCCTTCCTGCCCTACACCTCGCCCACCCGCGACAATGCGCTCCGCCGCGTCCAGTGCCATCTCTTCCGGCGAGGGGGCCTGAATAGCAATGCGCCGGATGCGCTCTGCACGCGCGGGCAATTCGGGATAGAGAACCATTGTCTCGAATGAGGTGGAGGGCGTAGGTGATGAATGTTGCCCGGCGACGACTCCGCGTATGCCAGGAAGTAACGTTACCAGGGCCGGGCGAGCATGGCAGGAGGTACTGGTCTGCGCGTAGGCGCGCCCCTCGTAAATCGAGCGCAAGGCAAGTAGCGTGTTGTCGTGCAGGTCAAAGCCGAGACAGTTGGGTGCAAACGGCAAGCACAATTGGGCAGCTAAACGGGGCGTCCAGTCGCGCCCGTTGGGAGTGGCGTGTGCAACCATCAGGGCGGGCGCATGCTGCTGTACGAACCATGCCAGCGCCGCCACGTAATCGCCGGTTGCGTAGTCGGCCAGTCGCGGATGTAGCAACAGATAGAGGCGCTGAATGCCCATCTGTGGTAACAGCTTCAAGTCTGGTAGCTCTATTTGCTGGTCGGTCAATAATACCGCGCACACAGTCACGGATTCCGCTTTGCGACGTGCAACCTCTAGCAGTTCGCTGATCAATTCTCCACTCTGTTCATGCAGGCCCGCCGCATTGCGTTCAAGAATGGCCCAATACTCTGTCATTATATCTCACCTGCTGTTGTGTTCCCATTACCAGGGCAAGCAGCCCATATATTTCTATAATACAACATCAGTGTGAAATCTCCTTTCAGGCTGTCGTTATTCCGCTGATTTTCCCCTTACTAAGCCTTGCTATTAGAACAAACGTTTGATATAATAAATTAGCTAGAAAAAGAATATTGTAGTAGGAGCGAATAAGCTGTAGAAGAGGGCTAGTAAGGTTCAGCGATGAGGGTGAAGACACGACTTGCCATGATCCCTATCCTGGTTGGTGATCAGGAGGGGGCTTTGCATTTTTATACCGAGAAACTTGGTTTAGAGAAACGTTCTGATCTTTCATTTGGCCCTGGTCTGCGCCTCTTGACTGTCGCGCCGAGGGGGCAACGGCGACCGGAGATTGCACTGGTGCAGCCTGATATGCTGGTTACATCGATGGGTATACCAGCACAGCAGGGAGCGCAGAAGGTGTGTTGGGTATTTCGCACGGATGATTGTCGGCACATGTACGAAATCTGGAAGGCGCGCGGTGTAACTTTTCTCAACGATCCTACGCAACAAGTCTATGGTATAGAGGCGCGCTTTGTAGACCCGTATGGAAACATCTTCGCCTTGTTGGAACCGTCGCGCAAGGCACGGGCCTTATTGGGTGAACGAATCTTAGGCATAGCCGCGTGAGATACACGATAAATGTAATGGCATCCCTTGTGAGTATTGTACTTTCTAAATGCGCTCTTTGCGATACGCAGTGCGGTCGTAGATGAGGAGGAGAATAGGGAGTAATATGAGGATGCCGATGGCATTAATTGCTATGTAACCGAGGACATTAGTGAGGAAACTGAAATTAGGTATAAATGCAATTATTACGCCGCTGCAGAAAGCTGTAGCACTGACCAATCCTATGCCGAAAGCGGAGCCGAAGGAGCGATAGCGCCCTTTTGTGGCAGATATAAACAGCCCTGGGGCAATGCCGATCAAGGCTTCTCCAATTGTAGTCCAGATCAAGAAACTGTGGAAAAAAAGCGCCTGACCACCAATACTGCCGAGGCCCCCTATGACCAGCCCTACCCAGGGGCCAAAAATAGCACTCATGAAAACTGAAACAAGCCAGCCAGGGCTGAAACTGGTAGAGAACATGGGTATATTGAGGTTATAGGCTGCTATGTACAGTATAGTTCCTGTGACAGTAGCGATGATTTGCCTTCTACCAAATCCCCATGCATTAAATGGTTTTTCGGCGCGTAGTTTTTCCTGTTTGGCAGGTGCGGGAGCAATGCCGGGAGAAGCCGCGATAACATCAGGGGGTGGCGGTGGGATGAGCGACGCTTTCTCGTGGTGTTTGACTTCCGCAATGGCAGGCTTTGGAAGCTCTAGCGGCTCTGGTATTTTTTGCTCAACTTTGATAGGGGGTGGAGGTGGTATCAGTGGTTGTGGCGCTTCCAGATCGATGATTGTTGGCGGTAATTCGTGCTGCGGCTGTTTCTCTATGTCCTCTTTTGGCTGAGCGAGTGGTTGCGATGGATGCCCGGCGGCCTGAGCCAGTGCGGTGGCAAAGGCCTGAATAGAGCCGAAGCGTTGTTTGGAGTCTTTTGCCAGTGCTGTCATCACAACCTGTTCGACATCGGGCGAGATGGAGGGCACCTTCTCGTGCAACGGGGGCGGGGACGCGAACATGTGTTGGACGCAGAGTTCGGTGAAGGAGCCGTGAAAAGGACGTTCCCCGCTGAGCCACTCGTAGACGGTAATGGCGAGGGAATATTGATCGCTGGCCCGCACCGGCTTGCCCTGAATCTGTTCTGGTGACATGTAGGCAACGGTGCCGGTAACATCTTGTGTACCCTGGTAGCGCGAACTTTGTGAGATAAGCGCGATGCCAAAATCGCTCAGAAGAATATCGTTATGTGCGCTAATTAACATATTCTCTGGTTTAATATCGCGGTGAACGATCTTCTGGATGTGGGCGTACTGTAGCGCCTCGGCCACTTGCTGGACATAGGGGACGAGGGTAGCGACCGGCAGTTGGGAGCCTTTGGGATGGCGAGCGCGCAGGGTGCCGCCGGGAGCGTAGTCCATGACCAGAAAAGGGACGCTATCGGCGATGCCAAAGTCGGTAACGCGCACGATATGGGGATGAATGAGGCGGGCCACCATCTGCGCTTCCTTCAAGAAGCTATCCAGGTCATCCTGGGCCGAAATGCGCGCCTGTAACACTTTGATGGCCACAGGAGTTTTCAGGAAGATGTGTTCGCCCAGGTAAACATCGGCAAAGCCGCCCGTGCCAAGCAGGCGAATGATGCGATAGTTACCTAGCTGTTGTCCGCTACGGTCTGTCACAGTTCGTTCCCGCCTTTTGCTGGTTTTCTTGTTGATGGCATTATAGATGAGGATAGAAGTGTATGTCAAGGAAGTAATGCTGCCATCCTTGAGTTTTTATTTTTTATCTTTATTTTTATTTTTTGTCTAGGGAGCCAGGAATTTTGGGATGCCCTGCACATGTAATACGTGCAGAGGGCCACTGGTGTAGAAGTAGCCCAGAATGTTAAGCAGCGTGATGGCGATGAAAACGGTGATGGCGAGCGTTATCATAATGCGGTCGAACTGACGTGGGTGCAGTTCGATGTACCACGTGCGCTTGCCTACACCGAAGCAGCGCAACTCCATCGCGCTGATAATATCCTCTGCACCAATAATCGAGCCGATTACCACCGGCACCAGCATAGGGGCCAGGCGTACCGTTTTGCCGACCAGCCCACCCTCAAGCTTATCCAGTTCGTAGCCGCGTGCGCGCTGAGCGTCGAGCGTGGTGCTGAAATCGCGTACCGCGCTGGGGAGGAAGCGGAAAGCCAGATCGACGGCATAGGCAATCTTGTCGGGCAGGCCCAATTCGCGGAACGCTACACCGAAGTCGCTGGGCGGTGTTGTGTAGGGTAAGGGAATGACGAACATGGCAATGCTGATATTGCGCATGGCCTGCGTAATTAAGAATGTGATGCTCTCAACGCTGATGATCAGTGGCGCAGGGCCAACATAAGGTGGATGAGAGAGCAAGCCGATGTAGGGCAGCTTGTAGAGAATATGGGGGTGACTCAAGTCTACGCCCTGCACAATGCCACCGGCGGAGAGAAAATAGTTGCCGATGATTAGTATGCTGACGAGCAGCAGAATAAACGTCCAGGGGCGGCGTGTCTCTCGCCATTTAAGATGTGCCTGACTGTAGTAGAACGAAGCCAGAATGAAACCGACCAGCACGAACCAGAAATTTGAAGTCTGGATGACTGAAAAGCTATAAGCAAAAAGCAAGATTAATTTTGTGCGTGCATCCAAGCGGTGAACAGGTGTATCGCGTTTGATATATGGAAAATTAATCAGCATGGCGCATCTCTACAATTGTTTTGTATGGGCGTGGTGGATATTCACCACGCCCACGTTGATAAATTATTCTCTGCCGGTTCTGCGCATAGCAGCATTGTAGGCTACGAGCAGGATAGGGAGCAGGATCAGGCCAAAGATCAGATCGGAGAGTGCAGCGGGAATAAACTCGCTTGAAGCCCCGGCAAAGTTGAGCTTGGAGACCCAGATGTCGCTATAGGCCGCGAAGCCGATGCCGACAATCACGCCGATAGCGGCCCATATCTCGGCCATAATGATAGCTGCACGTCTGTTGTAGCGCCCGACTGTGACTAGCATGGCTATACCGGCCAGGAAGCCAATCAGTGCATTACCCAGATCCCAGTTCCAGTAGACGCCATAGCCGGAGATCAGGTCGCCGAAGAAGTTGCCAAAGCCGCCCGTGAAAAAGCCAACCCAGGGGCCAAAGACGGCTCCGAAGAACAGAGGAATGACGATTGCCGGACGAATCGAAACCTGCCCTACGCTGGGGAGTTGCAGAAAGTTGGTCAGGTAGCTCAGGCCCCCATAGAGTGCAGCTCCCAGGGCCATGTATACCACCTGACGCACGCCGATACCCTTAAAGCTGACCGCAGAGGCCAGTGTGGGTTTTTCGCTGACTGCCATGAAGAGTAGTCCTTTCTTGTGCTGAGAAGACGAGTCACAAAGCAATGCACGGTTGTTTCTCTCGTGCCATTCCTCCTCTCTCGCATGCTGGAACTCATGCGATGGCGCTATGTTCGGTCAGCAGGTAGCGCAACAGGGAAGTTGGACGTAGATTACAGGCTTCCAGCAGCGCCGGGTCGGCCAGCACCTGGAGTGGTGGGCCATCGGCTACCAGTTGACCGTCTTTTAACAGCAGCACGCGCTGTGTGTAGCGTAGTGCCAGATCGAGATCGTGCGTAATAAAGAGCAGGGCGTCCAGTTCAGGAAGGCCGCGCAGATATTCCATAAAGGCGATATAGGAGCGGTAGTCCTGCCCTGCGGTGGGTTCGTCCAGGAGAAGAATGCGACTCTGCATGGCAAGAATAGAGGCAATCGTGACCCGTTTCTGCTGCCCAAAGCTGAGTGAGAAGGGTGAACGCGCCTCCAAAGCAGTGAGATTCAGCGCCGCTTCCGCCGCGCGCACCGCAGCATCGAGGCGTTCAGGTGGAAATTTCAGGTTTTCGGGGCCAAAGCTCAACTCTTTGCGCACGGTGGGTGCGAAAAGCATGGCGTTGGGACTCTGGAAAACATAGCCGATACGCGCTGCCAGTTGAGCGACACTGAGCTTGCGTGTATCTTCATTGTAAAGAAGAACATTTCCCTTCGTCGGGCGTAAGAGGCCGAGAGCCTGTTTAACAAGTGTGGTTTTGCCTGCGCCGTTGGGGCCAAGCAAGGCGACGGTTTCGCCGCGCTGAATAGTGAAAGAAATGTCATGAAGCACTTCGTCGGCAAACAAGCCGTAGCGATATGAGACATGCTCAAAGGCGAGAATGGTTTCTGGTGTGCTATTGATCTGTTGCCGTCCCGTGATGATAGGGCGCACCAGTAGCTCACGTGCCTGAGCAGGATTGCTGAGTGTGCGCAGTGTGGCTTCGACCGGTAATTTGATCTGCGTTGGGTCGGCGTATTGTATGAAGGTCTGGACATCGCCGAAGAAAACTTGCCGCCCGTCTTGCATAAGCATAACCTTGTTGGGATGAAGGTGCAGTGCCTCCTCGACACGATGCTCGACCAGAATGATAGTGTGGCCCTCGGCCCGCAGGCTGGCGATCAGTTCTTCCAACTCGTCGATGGCGCGTGAGTCCAGGTTGGCAAATGGCTCGTCGAAGAGGTAGATGGAAGGATGCATGACGAGCAGACCGGCGGCGGCCACCTGCTGGCGCTGTCCCCCGGAGAGCGCGAAGGTTTCGCGTGTCAAGATGGATTCCAGATGCAAGCGATGGGCAACGGCCTGTATCTGGCGGCGCATCTCCGGGCGCGGCGTGTTCAGATTTTCCAGGCCGAAGGCGATTTCCAGTTCAACCGTGCTGCCGATGATCTGTTTATCGGGGTCCTGTAGCATGGTGCCCACAATTTGTGCCAGGTCGCGCAAGGAAAGGCCCGCGATATTATGCCCATTGAGATAAATCTCGCCTGTCAATGTGCCATGATAGCTATGAGGAATGAGGCCGTTCAGACATTTGAGCAGGGTGCTTTTGCCACAACCACTCGGCCCGGCGATCAAGAGCAGTTCACCTTTTTGCAAGGTAAATGAGATGTCTTCAATCGCGGCGAGCTGACTCTGAGCCGAGGAAGGTTGATCCTTCGTATCCTCGTCCAGAAGTCGGTATTGGAAGCTCAGCCCGCGTACCATGACCGAAGGTATGGGCTGCTCCTTAGACTGCATATCGTTTGGGTGTGTGGTCATGAGAAAAAGGTACCTGCTATTTCTGACGAGATGCGTCAGCTATGCAATAAGGAATAGCTGTGATATTCACATTTTAATAGCAAGCTTTGTGTTATGTCAATCCTCGTGATACTGTGCGCTTGATATCCATCGTTTCAACACCTCAAGCATATCCTGTACAATTTGTTCCAGTGGTTCCAGCGCCACGTATTCGTGGGTAGAATGTTCGTTGACGACACCGGTGGAGAGGGTGAAGACGTTGAGCTGGGGACGAAAATTGCTGGTATCGCTGCCGATAAAGGTGGGGCGCAACTGCAACGTCGCACCGCGCCGGGCCAGCACGGCCTTATAGGTCTGAAGCAATGGCTCGTTCTCGCTAATACTGTAGCCTTCGGCGTGTGGGTTCACGTGCATCTCGATGTATCCGCCAAACTGCCGTGCCGCCTGCTCGAATGCCTGGCGTATCTCTGTCAGGTAGCGTTGCCGTTGCGGCTCCGGCTCGAAACTACGCAACTCGCCTTCAATGGTGACGATATCAGGAATGGCGTTGCGTGCGCTGCCCGCGCTGAGGCGTCCGATATTGATGCGCGTCTGGTCGTTGGCAAGTGAGCCATGTGGATAGTTGGCGGCACGAAAGATGTCAAGCGCATTGACCGTTTGGGAGAGGTCTTTACCGGGGTGACCGGTGCGACCGGTGATGGTGATATCGAAGGCTTCATAGGCGGCACCTTGCGAGACGACCACGCCCGCCTCGAAGGCGTTATCGAAGACGATGCCATCTTTAGCTTGCCAGCGCGAACTATTAAAGCTGCGCGCGCCACATAGTCCCATCTCTTCCTGTACGGTAAAGACCAGCGTGAGCGGCGGGTGCGGTATGCCTTGTTCAATGACCCGCTTGATAATCTCTAAAATAATTGTGATGCCCGCCGCATCATCGGCTCCCAGGTTGGTCTTGCCATCGCTATACAACACTCCGTCGCGCAATATCGGTGTGTGGCCCAGGCCGGGGGGGACACGATCCATGTGAGCGTTGAGCAGTAGCGGTCGGCCCTCACCGGGAAGGGTTGTGATGAGGTTGCCTACGGCATCGGTTTCAGAGGACAGGCCGAGTTGGTACAATTGTTGTGCCAGGTACTGGCGTATCTGTTCTTCGTGGCCGGATGTGCTGGGAATGCCGACCAGTTCAATCAAGGTCTGACAGAGACGTTCGGAATACATATGTTAACTCCTGTCGTGAATTGTGCGACTATGTATCGTCATTATAACAGAGAGCGTAGTATGACCGGTTGTGTTCGAACCTGTCTTCCGCTATAATGCAACACAGGCAAGCTCTATTCGCTGCACTTCACGCTGCACCCACATTTGCAAGAGAAGCAGCGTTGTGTATAACACGAACTATCCGGTAGAGGGGGGATTTTGTGCATGGCTCGCAATTCAACGGAGTTCATGGGTGTACCCGATGAGCTGTATCACTGGATACCGGGGGAGATGGTAGTGGTGGTGCGTTTGCCTCGCATTCTTGCCGACGAAGCGCAAGAGACGCTGGTCGAGCAGGTACAAACACTGCTCAATGAGCTACTCAGGCCCTATAGCATTGTGGTAGAGCCGTATGGCACCGCCGGGCGCTGGCGTGACATACCGACCATGCCGCCTATTCGTCGCCGCGTGTTTCTCTCAGGGCTACATCGCCAACAGCCGCTGGCGGCGATTTTTTTTCACGCGCGCCATCGTGACCGCGATGTGCGAGATGCGGTACCGATGGCGTTGACGTATCTGCAACGCCATCTGGATCAGCTGGCGGAACGCGGGCTGCATGTCGTTTCGGCCATGCCGAACTGGTTGGTGATGGCCGCCCCGTTATTGTACGGTGAAGGTGGAGCTGCCTATCCACCACGTCCTGCGCCAACGCTGGATGTACCGGGGCAGTCCGGTGGCCTGCTCGGCTGGCGGCTGCACGTGCTGGAACAGAATCTAGCGTTGGATGCGCGCGGCGGTGAGGATGTGCTGGTCGCGGTGCTGGATACGGCCCAGCATCCTGACCGCTTGCGGAGCGCCGCCCTCCGCCCGGAGTGGAGACGCAACTGGTTGTTGCAACAACTGGCCGGTGAACTGCTCAACGAAGATGGCTCCTTCGCTATCGAATACGACCGCTATCCGCTCACCAATGATGTGCATACCGGGCGCGACCGCTATGGTGATGCGCGCTACTATGCCATGCCCGATCATGGCCTCTCTGTCGCCGGTCTGATCCGTGATGCTGCGCCGCGCGCGCGTATTCGGCTTGTGCGTGTTCTCAACGACTACGGTGGCGGCGATCTTTACGCGCTCTTCGCGGCCCTCACCGACCTGGAGCGCGAGATGGTGGCCGACTCCATTCGTCGTCTGGTCATCAATCTTAGCCTGACTGTGATGCCCGATATTCGTCGTCTACCCTATATCTGGTTCGATAATCGGCAGTGGGCCAGTACGCAGTTACATGGTGTATCGCGTATTCTTAACCATATTGAAGATGGTCTACGTTTAATCTTCGATGGCCTCCATGCGCGTGGCGCGCTGATTGTGGCGGCAGCAGGCAATGATTCGTTGCTCTCTGCTGAGCAGGGCAAGCCGCCGCGCCCTCCACGTGCGCCCGCTCGTTATGAGACAGTGCTGAGTGTGACGGCGGTCAACAGTAGTTTTCGACCTGCCAGCTTTGCCAATGCCGCTACTATCCCCCCCTCGGTAAGCGGAGTAGCAACGTTTGGCGGCGATGGCTACGGCAAGACCGACGTGAACGCACTGCCCGATGCCGTGCGTGGCCTCTTCATCGCGCCGACCTTCCCAGGCGGCGAACAGAATCCAACGGCCTGGGCCGACTGGTCCGGTACGTCCTTTGCGACGGCGATCATCAGTGGACTGGGCGCGCATCTGATGGCACAGGGCTGGACGGCGGAGAACGTGATGAACCGCCTGGCGAGCGGCGGCGAGCGGCGTGGCGAGATGCTCTTTGGCACAGCCCCCGATGTTCCCCACTTACTGGCAAACACGATTCGGGTGCAGCAACGCTTCCGGGTGTCCTGATCGGGGCTTTTTGCGTCGATGCTTGACCATAGCGCGAATCCGGGTTATAGTAGGGAGGCATCCAGTGGAAGAAGGAGAGGATTTTTATGACCATTACCGGTGAGGCGCAATTTATGGTTGAGGCTTCCGCCAGAGATTTACAAGAGTATCTGATAGCGCTTGTAAAAAAAGCTGTTGCTGCGTTTCTGGTACAGGAACACATAAATTACAACGTTGAGCAACTTACCTATGATTTACAGTTTTCGGCACAGGCCATTTTTGGCGATTATTCGATGCCTGTGATGAAGTGGAGTAGCAAGAGCGCGCTGGGCCGCCCACCTCTTCTTATAGCCGAAGCACTGAAGCGTTATATTGATGAGTTGCATGTGCCGGAGATACAGGAGATTACTGTCACAAAACCCGGCTATCTCAATTTCCGCTTGAATCGCGTCGTGGTTGGCAAAACGATTATCGAGCGTGTGCTGGAAGCCGGTGCGGATTTCGGTCAGAACGATGTGGGTGCGGCTACGAAGGTCATTGTTGAGCATACCAATATTAACAGCAACAAGGCGGCTCATGTAGGACATCTGCGTAATGCCTGTCTTGGCGATACTGTCGTGCGTATGCTGCGCTCTCAGGGCTATCATGTCGAGGCCCACAATTACATCGATGATTCCGGTGTGCAGGTAGCCGATGTCGTCGTCGGTTTTACGCTGCTCCAGCAAGGTCGTTTGCAACTGCCTGAAGGCAACGAACAGCTTCCCGGCGAGCCATTTGATTACTTCTGCTCACGTGTCTATGTTGCAGTGGGTAAGCTATATGACCAGCAGCCAGAACTGCTTGAGATGCGCCGCAAGGTGCTACACGCGATTGAGCAGAGTGAGGAGCCAGAAAGTGGCCTCGACTATGCCCAGATGGCCTCGGATCTCTCGCGCCGGATTGTGCAGGCACATCTTGCCACTATGGCACGCCTCAACATTTCCTATGATGTCCTTACCTGGGAGTCGGCTATACTCAGTTCCGGCTTATGGCGTCGCACCTTTGAAGTGCTGAGGAGTCGTGGGCTGTTAGAGAAGCCGGAAACTGGCAAAGCGGCCGGTTGTTGGGTGCTGCCCTTTGGAGATGACGAGGACGAGGGTGATGATGAGCGTATGAAGGATAAAATTCTAGTACGCAGCGACGGCACCGCAACCTACACGGCAAAAGATATTGCCTATCAGCTCTGGAAATTTGGTCTGGCCGATGATCCGCAGATTAATGTGCAGTTCCGTTTTGTCCTCTGGGGGGTGCAGCATGATGGGCGCAAGCTCTGGACGATGCGTGTGCCGAAGGATGTGAGCGCTATCACGGAGGAGATCGATGCGCAGCGTATCGGGCACGCGAAGAAGGTTATTAACGTGATCGATATGCGCCAGTCGTACCTGCAACAGATTGTGTACGAGAGCCTGCGCCGCCTGGGCTATGTCGAGCAGGCTGAGAACTCGAAGCATCTGAGCTACGAGGTGGTGACACTCTCGCGCGCTACTGCTGCCAGCCTGGGTGTCGATACCTCTGACGGACGCGAGTTCTATGCCATGTCCGGTCGCAAAGGGATCGAGATTAAAGCGGACGATCTGATCAATGCCGCTGTGGCGCGCATGCATGAAGTGCGCAAGCAGGATAACAAAGATGACATCGATGAGAAGACGGCGGCGATTCTGGCGGCGTCAGCGATTCGCTACTTTATGATTCGCTTCAACTTGCAGCAGATCATCGCGCTTGACATGGATGAGGTATTGCGCCCCAACGGCGATACCGGTGTCTATCTGCAATATGCTTATGCGCGCGCGAACAGTATTGAACGCCGCCTGTTGGAGTCTGGCTACCAGATTCCGGCCCGCCTTGAGCAGTGGCCGGAGCAGTTAGAGCAGAGCGAGTGGGAATTGTTGCGCCATATCGATGCCTATCCGCGCAAACTGGCCGAAGCCGCCGACCAGCTCAAGCCTTCCTTGCTGGCCGCGTATGCCTATGAGCTGGCTGCACACTTCAGCGATTTCTATGAGCATACGCCGCCCATCGTCAAAGAGACTGATGCCCTGGTCAAAGCCTTCCGCGCCACGCTTGTGCAGGCGACCGTCCAGACGATGAATAATGTGTTGCGTGTGCTGGGATTCGAGCCTCTGGAGCGCATCTAGCTGACTGAGAAAACTGCAAGGCATGATACCCCCAGGGGATGCCTTGTGGTTTTTTCATGACCTCGTCTGGTGTTTGTTCTGTGCATGGTTGATAGCCTCATTTTGCAGATGTGGTACTATGAAGGCGAATAGTTGCCGTGTAACGCGGCATCCGCAGAAGCAAAAAACTTTGAGAGGCTGCAATGAGACTTCGTTTTGGTATCAAAACGGCACAACAGTTCACCACCTATCAAGACATTCTCCGTGTCTGGCTGGAGGCGGACAAGATTCCTAGCATTGAGCATGCCTGGGCTTTTGATCATTTTATCCCACTTGGCCCTGATCCGACCGGCCCACAACTTGAAGGTTGGACATTGCTGGGCGCTCTGGCGGCGCGCACAGAGCGTATGCGTCTGGGTCTGATGGTGACGGGCAATATTTATCGTCACCCGGCGGTACTTGCCAACATTGCCACGACCGTTGATATTATCTCCAATGGCAGGCTCGATTTTGGCATTGGCGCGGGCTGGAATGAGCTTGAAACCAGCATGTATGGCATCCCTCTCTATAGCCCCGGCGAGCGTATCAGGCGCTTAGGAGAGGCGTGCGAGGTGATTAAGTTACTATGGACAGAGACACGCGCCAATTTCGAGGGAAAGTATTATCAGTTGAAAGAAGCGCTCTGTGAACCCAAGCCGGTGCAAAAGCCGTACCCCCCCTTCGTAATTGGGGGGAGTGGAGAGAGGCTGACGCTGCGCGTGGTGGCTCAATACGCCAGTGTGTGGAACTTTGTTGGCGGTTCGGTTGACGATTTCCGGCATAAGAGTGAGGTTTTAGACCAGCACTGCGCAGCTATCGGCAGAAACCCGGCAGAGATAGAACGCTCGATCCAGCGACCTATCAATTATGCCGATCTTCGTGAGGCGGTAGATGGCGTGCGCCCATATATTGAAGCAGGCGCGACCCATATCATTCTGAACCTGCGCGCTCCTTATCCTGACCAGATTGTGCATCAACTGGATCAGGAGATTATTGCGCCGCTAAAGGCAGAATTTGAGGGCCGCTAAGGACTATGGGCATGAATGAAACAAACGGATAACAGATCGGTGTAGATCGATGGAGGGACAGCTTTAGTACGTCTGCGCGTGCGGCATTGAGTCCGTCAGGGGGATGCCTGAAACGCGAACGTGCCAGAGTTGCCCTCACATCATTCTGTTACCTGCTTGATTTGTTACAGATTTTTAAGCGCCTGTCGAATCTGGTTATGCAAATGGCGCGCCTGTGCTTCTGCGGCATTTGCGAAATGGGGGCCGCTGTCGGCGTAGAGAATAGCGCGCGAGACGGAGATGATGGCGCGTTCGCCATTGGCATCCACACCAGCGCGCACTGCCGTTGCCAGGTCGCCCCCTTGCGCGCCTACACCTGGAATAAGGATGGGCAGAGCGGGGCAGAGGGCGCGAATGGCTGCCAGTTCTTGTGGATAGGTAGCTCCTACGACCAGGCCACAATTGCCGAACTGATTCCACGCCAGCACGCGCTGGGCAACCATCTCGTAGAGTGGGTAGCTTTGTCCATCGCTTCCCTGCACGAGCAAATCCTGAAAGTCGCGCGCACCTGCATTAGAGGTGCGGCAGAGAATGATGATCCCTTTCTCCTGGTAGGCTAGAAAAGGCGCGACGCTGTCGAGGCCGAGGTAGGGATTGACTGTACATGCGTCAAATCCGTAGATATCGAAGATGGCAGAGGCGTAGTGACGCGTGCTGTTGCCGATATCGCCACGTTTAGCATCGGCAATGGTGGGAATATGCGCCGGAATGGCCTTGAGAATCTTCTGCA
Organism: Ktedonobacteraceae bacterium; assembly: GCA_034436045.1. Taxonomy (GTDB): domain Bacteria; phylum Chloroflexota; class Ktedonobacteria; order Ktedonobacterales; family Ktedonobacteraceae; genus H111-94. The sequence continues at coordinate 21,221 of DAOTVZ010000138.1, forward strand.
ATGCCATCATTCCCTTTGGCCCTAGCGCCTCGAAGAAGGCCAGGTTTGGCTTAAATGCGCAGACGAAAGGGGCGGTAGCCTCGATGATCTCGCAACAGAAGCGCGTGATGGCTTCGTCAAGCGGCAGATTGGCCAGCGAGGGGGGTAACAATCCCGGTTCCGGGTCTAAGCCCACGCAAAGCAGGCTGCGATGCTGGCGTGTAGCCGCCAGCAGCTTTTCAGTAAAGTTCATTGTCGGGCCTGCTTCATTTTCCTTGTATACTTACCACCGTAACATCAAAATCAGATTGGCGTTCGCCGGAACCGCCGGAGGGTTGCCTGCCGCACCGTAACCCTGGGCTGCAGGGATGAACAGGCGGCGTGTGCCACCCACCTTCATACCTATAACGCCAGTATCAAAGCCGGGGATCATGTGGCCTTGCCCGACGGTGAACTGAAGGGGCTGTCCGCCATGATCGTAAGAGCTATCGAATTTCTTGCCCGTCGCTGCTAACCAGCCGGTATATTCTACGCTAATCGTGTCGCCTTTCTGGACAGTAGCGCCGTTACCCTGCGTAATATCGATATATTGCACACCGTTTCCGTTAGGCAGTGCAATAGGAGTAGCATCGACCGGTGGTGGCGTGGCGGGGCCTGCTGTGGGCGTGGGGGTGGCATTGACGGCGGTCTGGGTGGCTTCTACCCTGGCCGTCGCGGTGGCGTGAACGTCTGCTTCTTGTTTGGCCTGCGCTGCCTGGGCGGCGGTGTAACGCTGGTATTCGAGGACGCCAACTGTAGCGAGAATAATAATGGCAATAGCGGCAATGGTGCTGGTCCAGATCATGCGGCGGCGGCGGCGGCGCGCGGCCCGCAGCATGCGCTCTTGCTGGCGCTGCCCCGGACGATAACGTTTAGCTGATGTGGCAGTGGATGCGGTTTTAGTGGTTTTATCCTCTCTTGATGTTGTCTTTGGCATAGCGTAAAGTTCTCCTTAAATAGATAGGGCAATCAGAATAATGCGAGTTGAGGTTATCATTATTTTATAGTTCTGACAAGAGGGTAATATCTTCCATTGGAACCCCCTCGACACGTTTCCTACGGCTGTGGTACAATAATCACATCGAAAAAACTATCAGCGTATAGCTGCTTCATATCTGGTGTGGTAGCGATGATCTACTGCTACGCTCGTGAACATATGTGAAGATCGAGCGATTATAAATGTAACGTCCTCATCTTAATCTAAAAGGAAGAGTCATGTCATCCCAAGGGTATATGCGATTCCCAACTATTCACCAGGATCGTATCGTATTTGTTGCTGACGATGATCTCTGGTCTGTCTCCAGCGAGGGTGGGCGAGCTGAGCGTCTGACGGCCGGGGTTGGACGCGCCAGCCACCCGCGTTTTTCTCCCGACGGTCAACTGCTGGCATTTGTGGGGAGAGAAGAGGGGGCGAGTGAAGTCTTCGTGATGCCTGCTCAGGGGGGGCAGTCGCGTCGTATCACCTTCGATGCTGATTTCTGTCAGGTGGTGGGCTGGTCGCCCGATGGTCGATATATCCTGTTTTCCAGCAGTATGGGCCAGTTTACCAGCCATTATTCCCAGATTTATGCGGTCAGTCCCCAGGGCGGTTTACCACAGTTGGTACCCGTCGGGATGGCCAGCGCTATCTCGTATGGCCCTCATGGTGGTGTGGTCGTGGGACGCAATATAGAGGAACCGGCCCATTGGAAACGCTATCGGGGCGGACGTGTCGGCCATCTCTGGTGTGACACGACTGGTGATGGCACCTTCCGGCGTTTGCTTCAGTTGGATGGGAATATCGCTGACCCGTGCTGGGTGGGCGAGCGTATCTATTTTCTCTCTGACCATGAGGGAGTGGGTAATCTCTATTCATGTACTCCATTGGGCGAAGACCTGCGCCGCCACAGTGACCTGCACGACTTTTACGCGCGCCAGCTTTCGAGCGATGGTCAGCGCCTGGTCTTCCAATCGGGAGCCGACCTCTTCGTGTTTGACCCGGAACTTGACCTGGTACGTCGCCTTGAGATTGATTTACCCAGTCAGCGTACACAGCGTAACCGCAAGTTTGTGCCTGCCGACTACTACCTGGATACCCTGGCTCTTCATCCTCAAGGCCATGCTGTTGCCTTGACGACGCGCGGCAAGGCATTTACGATGAGTAATTGGGAAGGAGCGGTGATTCAGTATGGCAAACCGGATGGTGTGCGTTATCGCTTCTTAGAATGGTTGAACGATTGTCGGCGTCTGATTGCCATTTGCGATGAGCCGGGAAGAGAAGTATTGACCATTTTTGATCCCCAAAATGGGTATGAACCGGTACTGTTAAGCGACCTCGATATTGGGCGTGTGGTGGAAATGGCTGTTTCACCAACGCACGATCTGGTGGCTATTGCTAACCATCGTTATGAACTCTTGCTGGTCGAAGTCAATACGGGCCGTTATGTGCAACTGGATCGCTCTGATTATGCCCGCATTCATGGCCTTGCCTGGTCGCCGGATGGACAATGGCTGGCCTATTGTTTTGCACTCAATAATCAGCGTCAGGCCATTAAGCTAGCTCACTTAGAGACCGGTGAAACCTACCAGGTAACAGAGCCAGTTCTGGGCGATTTCTCGCCCTCGTTTGATCCTGAAGGAAAGTATCTGTACTTCCTGGGCAAGCGTGTCTTTAACCCGGTGCGCGATCAGTTGCAGTTCGATTATGGTTTCCCACGAGGGGTGTTGCCCTATGCGATCATGTTGCGGCGTGATCTGCGCTCGCCGTTTGTCTTGCAAGCCCGCCTGGAGAGCGAGATGGAAGAAGCATTGCGTCTTCAAAAGAAGCAGAGCAAAGGAGAGAAAGGCGCGGATAGCGAGGGCGGCGATACTGCTGAGGGGGGGCGTTCTGCTGAGAGCAACAGTAATGAAGCTGCGACGAAACGGCCAAAGGTTGTTATTGATCTGGAAGGTATCACCGAGCGCGTGGTTCCGTTTCCGGTTAAAGAGAACAACTATTATGCGATTCAAGGTATTAAAGGAAAGGTGCTGCTGCTCAGTGTGCCTAATGAGGGCAGATTACACATGCCCCATGAGACGTCTGGCCCGAAAGGCGTGATCGAGAGCTATGATTTAGAGACATTGCGCTTGGAGCGCCTGATCGAGAACGTCAGTGACTTTAGTTTTACGCTCTCGCGTGATGGGCGCTTCATGGTCTATTTCTCACGCTACCGTGCCCGTGTAGTCAAAGTCGGTGAGAAGCCACCTAATGGTGATCAGGCGGGCCGCGAAAGTGGCTGGCTTGATCTAGGGCGCGTGAAAGTCTCGGTGCAGCCTCTGGCGGAGTGGAAACAAATGTTTGCCGAGGCATGGCGATTGCAACGCGAACAGTTTTGGGATGAGGATATGTCGGGTGTGGATTGGGATGCCATCTATCGACAGTATGCGCCTCTGGTCGAGCGGGTCGGCTCCCGTTCGGAACTTTCGGACCTCATCAAAGACCTGCAAGGTGAGCTTGGTACGTCGCATACGCAGGAGTACGGCGGTGAATATCGGCGCGGTAATAATTATCATCAAGGCTACCTGGGCGTAGATTGGCGCTACGATGCTGAGACGCAGCGCTATCGGATCGCGCATATCGTGCGCGGCGAGCCATCGGATTTCGAGGCCACCTCGCCGCTGGCCTTGCCGGGTATCAACGTTGCTGAGGGTGATGCTGTCTTAGCGATCAATGGTCAGCGCATCACTGCTGATCGAACACCGCAGGAGCTACTGGTTAATCAGGCAGACCGTGAAGTGCAATTGCTGATTGAGTCGGCGGAGACAAAGGAATTGCGGCTGGTGACCGTGACGGCGCTCTTCGATGAAGCGGATGCGCGCTACCGCGAGTGGGTGAATCGCAATCGCAAGCTGGTGCATGATCTTTCAGATGGGCGTGTTGGCTATATTCATGTCCCTGATATGAGTGCGCAAGGCTTTGCGGAGTTTCATCGTAGCTATCTGGCAGTATATGATATGCCCGCGTTGATTATTGACGTGCGCTGGAATCATGGTGGGCATGTCTCCGAGCTATTGCTGGAGAAACTGGCACGTCGTCGTCTCGGCTATTCTTTCTCGCGCTGGGGGCGACCGGAGCCATATCCTGAAGAGTCGCCTCGTGGCCCGATGGTGGCGCTGGTCAACGAATACACCAGTTCCAATGGCGATATCTTCAGCCATAGCTTCAAGCTCATGGGGCTTGGGCCGCTGGTTGGTATGCGAACCTGGGGCGGCGTCATCGGTATCTCACCGCAGCATCGGTTGGTTGATCGTACGGAAACCACGCAGCCAGAATATGCTAACTGGTTCAAGGATGTAGGCTGGAATGTCGAAAATCACGGTACCAACCCCGATATTGAGGTCGATATTGCGCCACAAGACTTTGTGGCGGGCCGCGACCCACAAATAGAACGCGCTGTACGTGAGGCTCTGCGCCTTATCGAAGAATATCCCACCCTGGAACCAAAACCGGGCGAGCGCCCGTATCGTGGACGTCCGCGCAATTGATACGATAGGATTTCCATATCCAGAATCGGCAATTACACCCCTGTGGGTTTTACGCATCGTCCGGCAACCCATACCTGTGTGATTACCTCGCTACCAGCACCGAAGCATAAGACATCGAGCAGATCTTGTTCTGTCCAGTATTGCAGCGTTGGGTGGGTAAGGTCGATGGCGATGAAATCGGCCTGCATGCCGGGAAAGATATCGCCGCTCTTGATGCCGAGCGCTCTTGCCCCGTTGCGCGTGCCATAGGTGAGCAGTAGCGTGCCGGGCGCTGCTTGCTCATCAGCGATCAGCACGCGGCGGCGCTGGTAGCGCATACGGGCCGTGTATTCGGCCCAGCGCAATTCTTCCAATGGGTCGAGGCGCGTATTGCTGTCCGAGCCGATAGCGAGCGGGATAGCGGCCTTGAGCAGTTCAGCGTAGGGAGCAATACCATCACCTAAATCGCCTTCCGTAGTTGGGCAGACGCAGACGGTGGCCCCTGTTTGTTGCAGTAAGGCTATTTCATGCGCGTCGGCGTGAGTGGCGTGAATGACAGTGGTGAGGGGACTCAGCGCCTCAAAGCGTTCCAGTAACTCGATAGGACGACAATGATAAGTCTGTAAGCATTGCTCGACTTCGGCAAGCTGCTCGTCAGCATGAACGTGCAAGGGCAAACTGTGCTGACGGCTGTAGCTGGCGATGGCGCGAAACCATTGCTTCGGTACGGCACGCACGGAATGTGGTGCCACTCCTACCAGCGTGCCGCTTAAGCGCAATGCCTCGATACGCTCAAGATAGGTCTCCACTGAGGCATCACAGAAGCGTCGTTGCCCCTCTTCCGGCACTTGACCAAAACCACCCTGCGCGTAGGCTGTCATTAACATGACCACGCGGATGCCAGCTTCACGTCCGGCCTGGATGATGGCCTCGGCCATTGCGTTGGGTGAAGCATAAGGTGTGCCGTCAGGTTGATGATGAACATAGTGGAACTCGCCAACGGTCGTGTAACCGGCAGCCAGCATCTCGCGGTAGGTCTGTAAGGCAATGGTATAGAGTCCTTCGGGTGTCAATTGTTGGGCGGCAGTGTACATGGCGTGTCGCCATGACCAGAAGGTATCCCTTTGTGAGATAGCTCGATGTGTGTGACCACGCAAGAGACGCTGAAAAACATGGCTATGCGTGTTGACAAAGCCCGGCAGAAGCGCGATCCCTGGCAGTTGTTCAACGTCGTCATTAGCACAATGTTCATCGCGTTCTGTGATAGCGTGAATGGTGCCGTCGTCATTGAGCGCAATAAGCCTGTTACGCTGAAGCTTCTGTGCTGTATAGACATACTCTGGTGCAAGATAACGCATAGCTACACCCCTGTTTTGATTTTTATTTCATTGTACATCGTGATAGAGAGTTAGCTCAATGAAACTTGCATGCAATAAAAAGAAAAATGTGCAATAATTCATAGTAACCCTCCTGTTTTTCTGGCATACTCCGGGAAAGAAAGGCCAGGAGTAGCCAGTTAGAGGCCTGGTATGGGGGAGTTTGAGACAAAAGACCGCTCGTATACATTAGTTTATTTGTGGGATCAGCACCATCTAGCTGACTGGTAATGGGGTTACATGAACGTCATACAGGATGAGGTTCAACTAGTCAATGCGGCCTGCCAGGGGTCGATAGAAGCGTTTGAGGCTCTGGTGGTTCGTTATGAGCCGCGTATCAGGCGAATGATCTATGGTTTAACGCAAGATGTCTATTTGACGCAAGACCTTTGCCAGGAGACATTCCTGGCCGCGTATCGAGCTTTGCCACATGTGAGGGAAGAAAACTTGCATTTCGCTCCCTGGCTTTACCGCATTGCGCTGAATCAGGTACGCAGCGAGTGGCGGCGACGTAAGCATGTAACTCTGGTTCCATTTTCCACGTCCTCCGATGAAGATGATGAAACCTGGAGTGAGGCCCGTGAGGATTTGCTGGTCAGTGAGGAACGTTTTGAGGAGCAGATTGCCTACCGTGATCTGGTTGGGCGTGTGCTGGCGCAGTTGCCGACCGCCTCTGCTGCTTGCCTGCTCCTGGACGCGGAAGGCTTCACCTACCACGAAATTGCTGAGATGTTGCGAGAGACGTTACCGGCCATACGCAGCCGTCTTGCCCGTGCGCGGCAAGCATTTCAGCGTATTTATTCAGGATTGGAGCAGGAAGAGTAACTATGACAGAAGATGCGCCCGATATATGGAATGACGATCTGGCAGCACAGCAGCGTCGGCTCCTGCATGATTTTCTTCTGGAAGGGGAGCGAATGGTCCCTCCTACCACCAATCGCATTCTCGCATCTCTGCACCAGGGGCGACCATCTGCTCTGGAAGAAGAGCAAGTAGTTAAACACACCCCTGTTACTCCACTACCACTATCTCCCGAATTTGCCAGACCTGCCAGGATTGTGCAGCGCCAGCATACCCCTTCCCGGCGGAGTAATCTTTTTTCATTGCTGGCAGCGGCGGCCCTGGTACTGGTTTTTCTCGCGGTGTTTAGTTTCTTGAAAACTCCCTCGCCCCAAACGAGTACAGGTACTACACGCGCGCAGACGATGTATGCCACCTCTGCCACGTGGTCTTCTGTGCTGGTGAGCTATGAACTCAACGGGCATTTTGTGATTGCCAATTATGATCCGCTCAATGGTCATGCGGCGATACTGGCCTCTCTCCCCAATACATCAGCAGCGCTGGAAAGCGTTGCACATAATGGCGATGAGTTGCTTTATGCAGTGTATGCTCAGTCGAAAACCTCGTATATACTACTCACTCCTTCTTCGAGGCAGGTGCTCTATACTGTTTCTGGGCAAGGCGGTAACGCGATCTGGAGTACAGATGACCAGCGTGTGTTTATCAGCACGCCTGATGGCATTGTCCAGGTTAATGTGGAAACCGGGGCCGCAAGTATCGTCTCACCTTTGCTGCATCCGGTCGCGTTATCGTTGACAAATGCTTATCTGCAATACTACCGCAATGGATATCTTTATGTGTTTGTCAGTGCCGATGGTATAACGGGTAGTCTGGAACGTGTTGACCTCGCGGATGGCATGGTGCAGACGGTAACACATTGCGAGAGTACCGGTCATTTCTGGCTTAGCCCTTATGATAATCATCTCTACTACACATGTGTGGGGGGAAACGAGCTGTACGCGGTCAATAATGACGGGAGTGATCCGCGTATCTTACGCACTCAGGCCGGGTCGGTGGTGGGCTATGCTGCTGATGGTGCTCTCATGATGCTATCTGCTACCGACGGTGTCTTCCAACTGGTGAAGTTGGGAGCAACACCTTCACAAGATCAGGTACTGGTGAACGATGTTGCCCCCCATACACTGATCGTCGATGTGGTAGATGCAGCACTTGCGCCCTATGGCAATGCGCTGGTTGTGAAGGCCAGCATGGTGAATGGTCAGGTTCTCTGGTATGATAATGTTGCAAACGGCACCCGGCACATGATAGCTCTGCCCTCAGCTATGACCTCGATCAAGGTTTTTGGGTGGGATCGTTTACTCGTATAGCTACACTGATACCGTTCTCTCCGCAGCCTTGCTTTTCCTCATCCAGATATTCTCAGTTGGCATTGACACCGACCGGTTTTTTGCCGTTGCGCTTGCGCCTGGGCGTGACAGCTTTTGTTTTCTCGGTGCGTTTATTGTCCGGCGTATCTTCTTGAGGGCCAGTCTCTTCCGCTATTACTGCGCCGTCATCTGACGGTGAGGGTGATGAAGCTGGCGGCTCCGGCTGTTGCTCTTCCTCCGTCATGGCTGACTGTTCGGCGGACGTAGCCTCGATGGATACCATATTCTCTTCCAGGTTTTCTTCTCTGGTGGGTGCTGGCAAAGATATGGCGTGAAGTTGTGCGTCGGTTGCCAGTTCTTGAGGAGGCGGCGTGAGTAATAAATTGCTGTTACGACGCAGGCCTGGTGTGCGCGGCTGCGTGATGTCGATTTCGAGATTGAGCTGTGTGGTGGCATCATAAGTGGTGGTATAGAGCTGCGCGATGGTCAGACTGCGCGCTCCGAGTAAATTGGCACCAGTCAATATAGTGCCGTTGAGATCGGTGACGAGCAGGTTGGCTTCAACCAGAGTGGCATTGCGCAGATCAGCACCGGTCAGGTTAGCACCGGCCAGGTCAGCGCCCGTCAGATTAGCACCGGCCAGGCTGGCATTGCTCAGGTCTGCCATGAACAGGTTGGCATGGGCCAGGTTGGCATTGCGCAGGTCGGCTCTGTGCAGGTAACGATGCGAAAGATCCCGATGTGAGAGATCGACTCCACGCAACTGTGGGGGACGCCAGGGATGACGCTCGTTCTGAATGGTTGGCATATCTTCTACATAAGGTAAGCGCGCCAGTTCATGCTCAATGCGTGAGCGCTGTTCCGCAGTATAGTATTGCCTCTGTAGTTCCTCAACACGTTGCGCATCCCGGCTTTCCCATGCTTTCCACTCATTGTAGATGTGCTGAGTCTGCTCTGCAAGCTTCTTTTCTAAATCCCGTCCCAGCTTCTCCTGCTTAATCTGCCACTGCTGTTGCTGTATCTCCTGTGTACGCTGCCATGCCTGTTGTTGTATCTGTACCTCATGCAAGCGACGACGTTGAGATCGCCAGAGCAACGTCGCGGTAATAAGAACCAGCAGGGCGCTGGCGACGCCTCCGATGAGCAGCATTACAACCATATCCATGTCGTTTTCTTCCCTCGCCGTATACTGATCGTTCTCTATCCTGTTAAATACAACGAAACTGAACAACTGTGTAACGGACGCTGCGACGATAGTGCTATCTCTACTACGAGAGGAACACAAGAATAGCCACGCTGATAACCAGCTTGGTATAAACTGATACACAAGGATTGGATGATTTTTGTGGACGGCTGCGCGGAGAAAGGGATATAATTGAGCGCAGGGTGACGCTCATCCCTTCCCGCCGGACGCTTTGAAGACAGGTCGATAGAGGCAGAAAGAATAGGAGATGATAGAGATGAAGCAATATAGTGATGCGGTACCTACTTCATTTTTGCTGGATGAGGAGAACCGCCGTCTAATTTTAACATGGAGCGATGGACACGAGAGCATTCATAGCTGGGAGGCGTTGCGTTGGGCCTGTCCTTGCGCCTGGTGTGCAGGCGAAGGTGGCGTGCCAGGTATGTTGCAGAACAAGCAGCGTCTAACAGTTGAAGAGACGACCCTGGTGAATCTGCAACCGGTAGGTCGCTATGGCTTGACCCCTATCTGGGAAGATGGGCATAAAACGGGCATTTATACCTTTGAGAAGTTGCGTGCCAGTTGTGAATGTGATGAGTGTCGCAAAAAAAGATTTTGAAAAGTTTGTCCTAAAGAGCGATGAGAAAAAGCACTAATTACTGTTAGCTTCGTCATGATCCTTCGTTGTAGGTAATAAATGGCAGAAGTGGAAGAAGCCTCCTGAGACCGACGTTGGGGGTATGAGCGGAGTCGGGGGGCCGTAATCTATTTGTTGTATTTTTGTGGAGAAATTGTTATGGCTATGCAAGGAGTTACTCCGCCTGTGTCTACAACAACATCGATGACAACACGTCGTCACAATGTGCTTGTTTCCGGTTTGTTTGTGCGTTTCTTGATCGCTTTTATCATTAGCTGGTTGATCGTACTGGTTTTTTTTGCCACCGTCGTTGTCTCGCATTAACGGTCGCTTATAGATTTTAATGTCCTGAGTCGGTAATTCGTGGGGCAGGATGATGAATTTTGACGACCGAATCCGGGTATCGCCTCTACGGTATAGGGATGATGCACAAGCAGGGCGTGATTCATCACACCCCTACAGCATGGTGGTCTTGGCCGGTGAAAATTCATTATCACGGCCTGGGAGCACCTCGATGGGCAAACAGGGCGTGATGAATCATACTCCCACGTGTGATGCATAACCAAAGTGACGCTGGTGCCAGCGCAAGCCATTTGTGCCGTGTTCGCGCATCATCCTGGCCGTGACAGGTAGAATGCGCCATTTTTCGGGTATATGCGGCAGCAATGTTCTAACGCCTGCCGATGCGAGTTCAAAGAGGCGTTGTCGTTTGGGACCCCAATCCAGGTCGTAGATAGTCAGCAATGGTTCGGGTAGTAAAGCACAGGTGATGTAGAGATTCAGGTAGAGGAATGGGCGCAGATAGGCAGGAAGTGGTGGAAATAGTACCTTTTGTATGATTGCGCGCGCCTGGGGGGTTGCCGCAAGCTGGTTGCTATAGACCATATCATGCACGTATTGTTGCAGGTCTTGTACGGTTGACGGCATGTGTTCGGCAGTCAGGCCGAGCAACCGTGCCATATGCTTTGATTCCTGATAGTATTGCTCCTGCTCCTCAGGGCTGAGAGGGCGAACGAAGAGAGGATAGATGCGCAGGATAGTATCGACGAGGGTGGCATGCACCCAGAGTAAGAGTTTGGGGTCATGAGCGGTATAGTGTGTGCCTTGTCGATAGGCTCCTGCGGTAGTAGCCAGTTCGCCGTAGACGTGGTGGTGAAGCTGGTTAATGGTGCGTGCGGCGCGATGTGCGACGCTGGTTGAACCAAAGGTAAGCATCTGTCCAAGCATAAATGTGCGTTCGGTGCGCCCAAAGGGATCACGCATATAGTCGCTATGAGCGCTAACACCCATAGCGACGAGGGGATGGGCGAGCTGCATCATGACCGCGCGCGCCCCGCCTACCAACAGGATAGCCTCTTTGCCAATTTCCCAGGTGATACTGTTTGTTCCAAAATAGCCTTCGTCTTGCACTGTGCTATCCTTTCATTGGGATGCGATCGGCCTTTTTGCCTAATGGCTCTGTCCACTGATCTGGGCAATACGGTGCCGAAACGAGCGTCCCATTGCCTCTTCTGCCTGTTCAGGGTTATCTTTCATGAGTTGTAATACAATGGCAATATCCTGGTTGGGGGCGAGTGTCAGGTCGTGCTGATCATTCTCAACCGCTTCCAGGATGGCGGCGGCAACCTGATCGGGCGTCAGCAATGCCTCAATATTAAGTAACTGCATGGCGTCAGCTTCCTGGTGGATCATGGGCGTATCGACCCACGCAGGGTAGACAGTGGTGAAGCCAATACCAGTACCGTACAGTTCAGCTCGTAGCGCGATAGAAAAGCCGCGTACCGCCCATTTAGAAGCGCAATAGCCGCTAAGCAGAGGCACACCGAGTTTGCCCGCAACTGAGCTAAGAAAAACGAAGTGACCACCTTGCTGCTGGCGCATAGCAGGCAGAGCGGCTCTGACGCAATGGAAGGTGCCCAGGAAGTTAATATTCATCATACGCTGCATCTCTTCGCTGGTAAAAAGGTCAATAGGGCCACCACGACCAACGCCTGCGCTGGTGACGACTAAATCGATGCGGCCACAGGTTTGCAACGTCTCTTGCATAAGCGCGTTGACCTGCGCCTCATTGGTGACATCAGTCGCAACGGTGAGAATATGCGCGTTTGAGGTTAGATTTTCCTGCCCAACAGCCTGCTTTGCCTGTTCCAGTCCTTGCGCGTTAATATCTGCCAGAACCACATGCGCGCCTCTGCTGTAAAGAGCGCGCGCGGTAGCCAGACCGATACCACTGGCACCACCGGTAATGACTGTGGCTGCGTTGGCGAAGTTCTTCAGGGCCATATTAGCTCCTCTCAAAGAAAAAAGATCAAGACAGTTGTTACCTCTTGATCTTATTCTTAGGGTACTGATATTGTCAAATGCCTGAGTGCATGTACTGAGGCATTCAGGAACGGGCGGGATCGGGTAGAGCGGTGTTCTGTTCGATAGGAATGCTCTGTTTAAAGGCCCGTTCAACGATCTGTGCCTCTTCATCTTGCTCATACTGCGTGTTGAGGAGAGTTGCAAGATGCTGAAGAGATTGATGCATTGAAAGCATCTCTTGCACGTTTAGAGACTTTAGCCGCTCATAAATCATATATTCACGGGCCTGCATAACAACGGCACGCATATGATGCCCCTGTTCGGTGAGGACAACGCGCGTATAACGTCGGTCGCCGTCTTTGCCGCGCTTGCGTACCGCCAGGCCATCCTGCTCAAATTTGTCTACGATACCTGTGACATTGCTTTTATCACAGATAAGCAGTTGGGCCAATTCGCTCAGTGAGCGTCCCTGCGGGTTTCCTAAATGCACTAAGGCCCAGGATTGCGAGAGTGTTAAGCCAAAACGGCGCATGAGATACATATCAGCAGTATCCAGGCGAATAAATGATTGCGAGAGAAGTCGATAAATTTCTTGTGCCAGCGTAGTCGGGTTACTCGTATCATCGTGTTCCATCTGTCTTCCTAACTGTCTCCCTGTCATTTGTTGACTCATCAACCGTTTCTATAATGCCAGTATAGCATGATGGTGAAAACACGTCAAATAAACAGGGCGTTTAATTGGTGTTTACGGATCATAGTGAATGTTGAGTTCATATAAAGGAATATATGCTAAAAATGAAAGAAGAGTATGACTGAATCTGGAGTCATGCTCTTCTTTACTGTTGTGGGGGTGACTGCTACCGATATTGAGTTTGCGGTTGATCCTATCCTGGTGAGCAGTTTGGATACTGATGGCCGGGCATGGCATATCCTCCTGATCTAAGAATAGAGACTAAAGCTGCATGTCGAGTAAGGCACGCCTGATGCCTGCTAACGCGAGTGGAATATGTTCAGCCTCGATGCCATAATGGGTAACAGCGCGAATTTTTCCCCCTCCCATAGAGCCAATCAGCACTCCATGTTGTTGCGCCTTGTTCAAGAATGGAGCGATCTCAGCCTCGCTCAGGCGTTGTTGCTGTCTGTTGAGGAGGTAGAAGACGAGGATGTTGGTCACGACACGTGTTGGATCAATCTCGATCTGGGGGAAATCAGCTAAGCCTTGTGCCAGTTGTTTGCAATTCTCGTGATCTTCGGCGAGACGCTCTACCATCTGTTCCAGTGCAACAATGCCAGCCGCTGCCAGAATACCGGCCTGACGCATGC
>DAOTVZ010000139.1:0-11446 GCA_034436045.1 Ktedonobacteraceae bacterium
AATGAGCGACGGGTGGAAGGGCGTGATGAATCACGCCCCTACGGAGTTCATGTGAAGATAAATGAGCGACGGGTGGAAAGGGCGTGATGAATCACGCCCCTACGGAGTTCATGTGAAGATAAATGAGCGACGGGTGGAAGGGCGTGATGAATCACGCCCCTACGGAGTTCATGTGAAGATAAATGAGCGACGGGTGGAAGGGCGTGATGAATCACGCCCCTACGGAGTTCATGTGAAGATTAATGAGTGACGGGTGGAAAGGGCGTGATGAATCATGGCCTGGAAGCGGAGCGACGGGTGGAAAGGGCGTGATGAATCACGCCCCTACGGAGTTCATGTGAAGATAAATGAGCGGCGGGTGGAAAGGGCGTGATTCATCACGCCCCTACGGAGTTCATGTGAAGATTAATGAGCGATGGGTGGAAAGGGCGTGATGAATCACGCCCCTACGGAGTTCATGTGAAGATTAATGAGTGACGGGTGGAAAGGGCGTGATGAATCACGCCCCTACGGAGTTCATGTGAAGATTAATGTATAGTAACAGCAGAGCCGGAGGGAGGCGCAGATGAAACCAGCGCGCTTTACATATCATGACCCGGTTTCGCGTGACGAGGCGTTGGCCTTGCTCACCACCTACGCTGACGATGCCAAAATACTGGCAGGGGGGCAGAGTCTTGTCCCTTTACTTAATATGCGCCTGGCGCAACCTGCTCACTTGGTAGACATCAACCATCTTACCGAACTCGCATACATTCATGAGGAGAAAGGTGGCATCGCCATCGGCGCACTGGCACGTCATCGTGATGCCGAACACTCAGCTATTGTGCGCCGTCTCTGTCCACTACTGGCCGAGGCCATGCCCCTGGTTGGTCATGCCCCTATCCGTTCACGCGGCACCATCTGCGGCTCGCTGGCCCACGCCGACCCGACGGCGGAACTCCCCGCCGTGCTGCTGGCGCTGGGCGGGCATGTGTACGCCGAATCACATGAGGGCACACGCACCATCGCTGCCGAGAACTTCTTCATCAGTGAGTTACAAACCACCCTGCACAGCACCGAGCTGCTTACGGGGGTCTGGTTCCCAGCTGCGCCTGCGTATACAGGGGCGGCGTTTTTAGAGATATGCCGTCGGCATGGCGATTTCGCGCTGGTGGGTGTGGCAGCACAGATCACGCTTGCTGAAGATCAGCACATTGCAGAGGCCCACCTGGCGCTGGTGGGTGTGGCCCCAACGCCGCTACGCGATGCCCAGAGCGAAGAGCTGCTACGCGGCGAACTGCCGGAGACAGGCATATTCCGCGAGGTTGCAGCACGTATCATGTCTATGCTCCGACCTAACAGCGACATTCACGCTTCGGCTGAGTACCGTCGCAGCGTGGCCGGTGTGCTGGTCGAGCGTGCCCTGTCACTGGCCAGCGAACGCGCCCGCCAGAGTATAGAAGGCGAGGAAAAGAAGCGATGAGTATATATGACGAACATGCAGTCCATCCGGCGGAGAAGCGCGAGATTCGCGTGCGTGTCAACGGCGTCGAGCGCACGGCGCAGGTAGAGGCGCGCTGGTTGTTGAGTGACGTGCTACGCCACGAATGGCATCTGACCGGTACCCATGTTGGCTGCGAACATGGCGTCTGCGGGGCTTGCACAGTTCTCTTCAATGGTGCCCCCGTGCGCTCCTGCTTGATGTTTGCCATTCAAGCCGATGGCGGTGAACTGCTGACAGTTGAGGGGCTGGCGCAGAGCGACGGCACGCTACATCCCATTCAGCAGGCCCTGCACATCTATCACGGCTTGCAATGCGGCTACTGCACGCCCGGTTTCCTGATGAATATTTACGCCTTCTTGCAAGAACAGCCGCCTGCGAACCTGAGTGATGACGAGATTCGTGAGGCGCTCTCCGGCAATCTGTGTCGCTGCACCGGCTACCAGGGCATCGTGGAGGCAGTACGCCATCTGTTGCAAGAGCGGGCCAGCAATAAAATACAGGCCACACAGGCAGTAGCGACGGAGGAGGTATGAGTATGGCGACACGCACATTTGGCATGCCGGTAGCACGCAAAGAAGACCCTCGCTTCCTGACCGGTTCCGCAACCTATATCGACGACATCGACCTGCCCGCTATGCAGCACGCAGCCATCTTGCGCAGCCCCTACGCTCACGCCCGTATCCGCTCGATTGACACCAGCAAGGCAGCGGCGCTCCAAGGAGTTAGCCTCGTGCTAACCTATCGTGATCTGGTAGCCACAGGCATCGCTGCGCAACCACTCCCTCTGCTCATTCCGCATCCCGCGCTGACGCATCCACATACCGCCTATGCACTGGCGAAAGACACGGTGCGCTATGTTGGCGAAGCGGTAGCAATGGTAGTGGCAACAGATCGCTATATTGCTGAGGATGCACTTGAATTGATCGAGGTCGATTACGAGCCATTGCCGGTGGTCAGTCCACGCGAATTGGATAGCGTCGTGAGGCCGGAGACGCCACAGATTTATGCCGATACACCCAATAATATCGCTGCACATCTCGTGCAGCAGGTAGGTGATGTCGATGCCGCTTTCGCGCAAGCGGCACATGTTTTCCGGCGGCGTGTAACCATTGAACGCAGCGCCAGTTTGCCGATGGAGACGCGCGGTGTGGTGGCCCGCTTCGACGCCTTTGAGCGCATCCTGACGGTGTGGGACAGCACGCAGGGGCCAATTTCGATTCGCAACGGGCTGGCCGTTCTCTTCGGATTGCCTGTTGACAAGGTGCGCGTCACTACACCGGATATAGGCGGTGGCTTTGGCGTCAAGATCATGCTTTTCTACTCGGAAGAGGTGCTGGTGCCCCTGGCAGCGATGAAACTGGGCTGCCCCGTCAAATGGATTGAGGATCGCCGCGAGCATATGCTGGCCTCAAACCACGAGCGCGGCCAATTGCACGATATTTCGGTGGCGATGGATGAGGACGGGCATATTCTGGGTTTGCGCGACATCTTCTGGCACGATACCGGGGCCTATTGCCCCTACGGAATCATTGTACCGCAGATCACCTCTTGCCAGTTGCCCGGCCCCTATAAGTTGCCAACGTATTATTCGGATGCCACAGTTGTCTATACTAACCGGACGCCGGTCAGCCCTTATCGTGGTGCTGGTCGTCCACAGGGCGTCTTTGCGATGGAGCGCATTCTAGACTATGCCGCCGATCAACTCGACATCGACCGTGCGGAGATTCGCAGCCGCAATTTTATTCAGCCCGAAGAGTTCCCCTACGATGTCGGGCTAGTCTTTCAGGATGGCTTGCCCACGTGCTACGATAGTGGCAACTATCCCGCCTGCCTGGAGCGCCTGTTAGAGATGATCGATTACGATCACTTTCCAGAGCAGCAGCAACAGGCGCGAGCGGAGGGACGCTATCTCGGCCTGGGCCTCGGCTGCTATGTTGAAGGCACGGGCATCGGCCCCTATGAGGGCGCGCATATCCTCATTGATAATCAGGGCGAGGTACACGTTGCGACCGGTGTCTCAACGCAGGGTCAGGGACATCCAACAACCTTCGCACAGATTGCTGCCGATATTTTGCAGGTGCCGCTCGAAAAAGTGCATGTCACGACAGGCGATACGCAGCGTTTTCAGTGGGGGGCGGGTACGTATGCCAGTCGCGCGCTGGTCGTAGCCGGTAATGCCACTGCACTGGCGGCACAGGCCGTCAAAGAGAAGGCACTGAAGATCGCAGCTTACGCGCTGGAGGTATCGCCGGAAGATCTGGAGCTGGTGGATGGGCGCGTGTGCGTCAAGGGCGCGCCATCGCGGGGCCTCTCGTTGGCCGCGCTCTCGATCATCTCCAATCCCATCCGCTACGCCTATGGGGCAAAAGCGGCTGATCTACCAGCTTCGCTGCCGCCGCGCGAACCGCCGCTCCCTCCTGGCGAGGAACCCGGTTTAGAGGCCGTGCGCTACTTTAGCCCGCCACACGCCACCTTCGCCAATGGTATGCACGCGGCTATTATCGAAGTCGATGTGCAGACCGGTATCGTCAAGATACGCAAGTATGTCGCCGTGCATGACTGTGGTCGGCTGGTCAATCCACAGGTTGTGGAGGGACAGATTTATGGCGGTGTCGCGCAAGGCATCGGTGGCTCTTTCTACGAGCAATTTGTCTATGACGAGAACGGGCAATTGCTCAACGCCAACTACCTCGACTTCCTGATCCCCTATGCAACCGAGGTGCCACACATGGAGGTCGATCATATCGAAACACCCTCGCCGATTAATCCGCTTGGCATCAAAGGCGCGGGCGAGGCCGGTTGTATTCCGGTGCCCGCTCTGATGGCAGCGGCGCTGGAGGACGCCTTACGCCCGTTTGGCGCGCGCGTTGATCAGATGCCCTTAACACCTACTGCCATCATGCAACTCATTACCGGCAAACAGAACACATCCGCGCAATAGCGTTGTTGTGCAAGGAGGTCAGCTTTATGTCATTGCAGCCACCGCTCGCAGTCGTTGCCATCGGCGGCAACTCTCTTATGAGAGATAATCAGCATCAATCGCTGGCAGACGAACAGGAAGCCGTACACGAAACGGCACGGCATATCGCGGAGATGGTGGCACAGGGCTGGCATGTGGTCGTGACACACGGTAATGGGCCGCAGGTGGGGCAGCAGTTGTTACGCGCAGAGCTGGCACGCCACGTTATACCAGAGATACCTCCCCTGGATATAGCTGTCGCGGAGACACAGGGCAGTATTGGTTACATCATTCAAAGAGCGCTAAACAACGAGTTTCACCGTCGTGGCCTGGCAAAACAGGCCGTGACGCTGATTACGCAAACGCTGGTGGACGCGAGCGACCCCGCCATGCACACACCGAGCAAACCCATTGGCCTGTTCTACACGGCGGAGGAGGCCCGCCAGAAGCAGCGCGAGTATGGTTGGAGCATGCTGGAGGATGCTGGACGCGGCTGGCGGCGCGTTGTCGCTTCACCCAACCCGCAGAGAATCATTGAGCAGCAGGCCATCGAGATGCTGGCACGCACGGGCTTCGTCGTCATCGCAACGGGCGGCGGCGGTATTCCGGTCACTATTGATAATGATGGTATGTTGAATGGACTTGAGGCGGTCATTGATAAAGACCTGGCCTCTAGCCACTTAGCCAGTAGCCTGCGTGCCGACCTGCTGCTCATCTCCACCGGCGTGGAGCAGGTAGCATTGCACTATCATACGCCCCAACAGCGTAACCTGGGCAGACTGACTTTCAGCGAAGCGAGGCGCTATCTCGATGAAGGACAATTTGCCAGGGGCAGTATGGAACCAAAGATACGTGCTGTGCTTGAATTTCTGGAACGGGGCGGGCGCGCCGCGCTCATTACGATGCCGGAGGCGATGATCCGCGCGCTCAAGAGGGAGACCGGAACATGGATACTTCCCGATGGGCAGCCGTGGCCTGAACTGGCCCTCGATTCCAGTTTGAAAAACTCAAGCATACATGGTACTATATAACTATCACTCTCATTCCCTCAGAGAGAAAGGAGGCATCTACTTCCTCTATCGTTTTTCCGTCTGTAGTACCCCTTTTGTTTTTCATTAGCAAGGAGAACTGCATGGCAACACTTGAACAGCAAAAACAAGGTTATTTTACGGGCTGGAAGCTCAAGACCAGCGGCATCATCGCACCGGAGGAACGCCTGCCCTGGGGCGAGTCCATTCTGGTGGGATTACAACATGTCCTCGCTATGTTCGGCTCGACGGTACTTGGCCCGATTCTGATGGGATTCAATCCGAACACGGCTATCTTCTTCTCTGGCATCGGCACGTTAATCTTCTTCCTCATTGTAGGAGGGCGCGTCCCCAGCTACCTGGGATCAAGCTTCTCCTTCATTGCTGTAGTCGCTGCTGCTACCGCCTATTCCGGTCACGGGCCTAACCCGCATGTGGGTCTGGCGCTTGGCGGTATCATCGCTGCCGGTGTGGTCTACGCCATCATCGCTCTTATTGTCATCTTCGCAGGCTACAAGTGGATTGAATACCTGATGCCGCCCATCGTGACAGGCGCGGTCGTCGCCACTATTGGCCTGAACCTGGCCGGAGCCGCTATCGGAGACGCCAGCGGTAGTCAGTTCGACACGTGGATGGCCGTCATTACGGTGCTGGCCGTTGCCCTGATCGCCGTCTACGCGCCGGGGCCGTTGCGTCGCCTGCCCATCCTGCTCGGTGGCATCGTCGGCTACCTGATCTATCTGCTGCTGGCAAACGGCTTTGGCCTGGGCAAACCTATTGACTTTACGCAACTGGCAAAAGCGCCCTGGATCGGCCTGCCAGCTTTTGCCAGCCCGACCTTCAACGCGCACGCAATGGTGCTGATTGCCCCGGTTGCCATCATCCTGGTGGCAGAGAACCTGGGCCATATCAAAGCGGTCGGCGCGATGACGGGACGTAACCTGGATAAATACCTGGGGCGCGCTTTCCTCGGTGATAGTATTGCTACCATCGTTTCCGGTTTTGGCGGTGGGACAGGCGTCACAACCTATGCAGAAAACATTGGGGTCATGGCGGTGACCCGTATCTACTCGACGTTGATCTTTATCATCGCCGCCGTAGTTGCCATCCTGCTCGGTTTCTGCCCCAAGTTCGGGGCCTTGATTCAAACATTACCTTCAGGTGTTCTCGGCGGACTGGCTATTGTCCTCTTCGGCCTGATCGCAGCTACTGGCGGGCGCATCTGGATAGAGAACAAGGTGGACTTCTCCAAGAGCCGCAACCTGATTACTGCTGCCGTTGCGCTCATTCTTGGCGCGGGTAACTTCACACTCAATATCGCGGGTTTCGCCTTGAGCGGCATCGGCACCGCGACCTTCGGGGCCATCATTATCTACCAGCTTCTGCGCGGTCGCGGCGAGGAGGCTACCCTCGCAGAATCGCCGGAACTGGAGGTCGAGGTTTAGGAAGCTAAACCTGGAGTTGCAGAGTCAGCGAGACAGCGCCCCTACAATGATAAGACATCGTTTGCGTCTATTATCATTGTAGGGGCGCTGTCTCGCTGACTCTGCCCCCATAGAGGTAGCCCATTGTTACGGCCTCAGCCCGACCAGTTTTCTCGGTTGCGGTTAGAGAGAGCGAGCAATGATTTGCTCTCCTCTGGCAGAAGTTTCTCTGGATGGAGAGCAAGTCATTGTTTAAAAAGATAGACATCAACAATAACGATACTGGGATCGTTACCAAAGAAATAGATTGGCTCATAGTAAGATGCTCGTTGAAAGGCAAAATTCTCATTTCCCAGCGATTGCAGAATAGCATAGATTTTTCGTGCGATGTTGAGCGCTTGTGGTATACCACTATCGTCAAGGGTGCCCCCATAAACGATAGCCAGACCAACACTTCTGCCCTGTAATACCGGTTGGGCGCGCACCTGCTGTTTCACATTAGCAATAGCGGTTGGATCATTATTGAGCAATCCCTGGTAATCGACCGTCAACTGAAAGCGATGATAGTGGAAATCCAGGCGTGGCTCTGGGGTTGGCGTGGGTGTGACACCAGGCGTCAACGTTGGTACCGGTGTGGGCGTCGGTTGCAGGCGAGGAATGGCTGGTTGAGATGCCAGGAAAATCACGAATAGGGCCAGTAACAGGTCAGCAAAGAGCCAGCCACCCATAATTGTCATATCACGTACAATTTTAGGATCACGTTGTTGCATCTTTTGTTTCTCTCACGACTAACAAATTTATGGCGTGGTATGACCATTCAACTTTGAAGCTGCATAGTAGAGTGTTTGTCCCGCATGGTTAATCGCTTGCGCCGCATTCATCAATTGATTGCTGCCTTGCGCGACATTGCCGATCACCGCCTGTAAGCCGGTACGAAGCAGGTCAGGAGACTCCCGTTGCAGATCGAGCATTTCTTTGAAGTCTATCGCCATACTACGCATAGAAATGGCAGCGTTATGGATTTCTCTCAGGGCCTCTTCCAGGTTGGTCGCTGCATTCACAGTGATCTGAGAGACATTGGTAAGGGTTCTATGCTCGTTGTTCAACTGGGTGATTAAGGTTTCCATACGGGCAACAAACTCGCCGATCTTGATCGATAACTGATCGATGCCTCGTGTACTCAACTCAAAGCGATCAATGGCATCAAGCAGATCATCGCCCCAGGTTTTCTGATCCCTCGCAATATCTTTCAAATCGCTCACGGCTTCACGTTGCAGTTTTAATGTTTCATCTATGTTGGTCAACAGTCTTTGCTGCTCAGTTGCCACCTGGAGAACGGGCTGCTCCAGTTGTTGCAGGTGATCCACCAGTTCCTGCATAGTTCTCTGGGTGCGGTCTGTTACATGGCGTATTTCGTCAGCCGCCTGGAGCATAGTAGACGATATATCTCGCATATCGCTCAGCATTTGCTGCGACGTTTGGCGCATATCATCCAGTGCCTGCTGCGATGCCTGTCGCATATCGTCGAGTATCTGCTGTGAGATGCGCGTCATATTATTCAGCATATCTTGCGTTATCTGGCGCAGAGCTGTCGTAAAATTGGTGAGATCGCCGAACTCTTTTTCACGCTTCGCGGCCAGATCGCCGATACGCGCGCGTTCCTGCTTCACTTCGTCAAAAAGTTGCTGAACCGACTGTAACAACTGACGGATGAGGTCAATCTCACTGGTGGATTTCTGCTCTGCTCCCTGCTGAGTCGCCGTCTGCATGGTCTGACGTTGGAGCGCCAGACATAGCGACGCATCAGCCAGGGCATCGATCAAGCGCTCGTGCAGGCGTTCCGCCGCCTGCTCCTTCTCGCTGGAACGTAAATGAGTGCGCACATTCACCAGGCCGGTGAGGATGAACAGGCCCAGGAGCAGGATGAAGTCGCCGGTCGCCAGGCTGCTCAGTGTCAGCAACGGAGACAGCGTATGGCCAAAGCCCTGCTGCCACAGGTAAAGAAAGGGCAGCGAAACCTGTGACTGGTCAAGCGCCGGGTGCGACCTGACATAGCTTATATAGAAGGAGTAAGCCTGTACCGCCTGGGAGATACCATACCAGGTCAGAACCAGAGGCGCAAAGATCAGGATATTGCGCACCCATTCCAGGAATCGCAAGCCCCAGGCAGGCATATCCTGTGCCTTGAAATACTCTACAACGACATCTGCATCAATCACTTGATGAATATCGGTATTAGCCCAGGCATCGATCAGCGTGCCATTGCCGATGGCATCGCTCAGTTGCAACAGGCGATTTGCCGCCGTAGGGCTATAGCGGTTGATTTCGCGCGCAAGCGAGTCAAGCTTTTGTTTCGTTTCAAGTGCTGTCACCATATATAATTCCTCTTGTTTTCTAACATTACCGGCCTCTATCAGATTGAGATCATTTATAGATTATTCAATAGTTACAACTAACATTCATTGACCAAAATATCCTATTTTTCTACCTTTCTGCTTCTGCTCAAGCCATCTTGCCAATGTCTGTTTTTTTCTTAACCACCCTTTATCTTGATTGAGGTAGAGGTGAAGCTTATCACGACGAATGAATGTGAGCAACATCTTTCGTATATCTCCCTCCGTGTATGATTCTCTGAGTTTTATATACTTTTCTCCAATATTTGCCTCAAAATCTCGGATAATACTATGAATATCTTGTTCTGGATCATAGAACTGGGCAAAATTTTTATCTGCCTCTATGAGATGCTTTATCTCTTTTCTCAAAAAGGCATCATCTAAAAGGTATTTGGCCAGGATTTCAGACCTATAGCGATCACTAACCACCTCCAACAATCTTTCAGATAAGTCTATCTCTTCCTGAATCCAGTCATAGGCATTCTGCCTTCTTAAGTAGTTTAGCCGATAAGGTAATCCCTCTCGTAACATAAAATGCATTTTTTTATAATATTCATAAGGTACCACTATTGTATTATCAAGCTTGACTGCATATTCCACAGGAGGCTTTGTTTCTGGTATCTGAGAGGGAGATGCGACAGGCGGAATAGGAGCTGTAAAAGCCGGTTGCTTGGATACAGCGTAGGACGACCAGATTGCGCTGCCAATACTGGGAATGGAAGGAAAACGCGGCGTGCTTGCTTTTACCTTATCATTCCACCAGTTTTGCCATCCCTCCAGTATTTTTCCAGGCCACAGTACCTGCCCTGCGTTATATAATTGCGTTTGCTCTTTAGTACTGACATGTTCCAAAAGTGTATCCAGAAAAGGACTGATACCAGCAATTTGCTGTAAACGCAGAAATTCGCCAATACCGCATGATATATAAATAGCCACATCTGCCAGCGTATATTTTTGTCCATAGCCTTGTCCAACAATCCTTGCCATGCGCTGTAAAAGTTCCAGTTCTGATAAAGATAGCGAGGGGCCGAGGATGTCAACAACACGGATAATATCACTTTCAGTTGTTATTCTGCTCATCAACATAGGCAACAACTCGTCGATAGAAAGCCTGGATTGCCCGCTTGTATTTGGTAGAGGTGTAAAAACACCCAGGGTCATCACAAGTTTCTGTAGTTCCTCTTTATCAAGAGGATCTTTAGCAACTGATCTCTGCAAAAATTGTGCAACCGTCATCCAACCATTAATCACCGGCGGATTGCCACTCATGGAACGCCGCTCAGAAAATCTCTGCAATAAATTCTGTGTTCGCGGAGATTGCACTTTACGTAAATCAAGATTATTAAAGTACTCGACAAGATAGCGTGCTAGATGAGGGGCAGTTCCATCTATTCCACAGATCAAGACCTCCATATCACACTGCTCTAAAACGTCATCTATCTCTATTGCGCTTAACTGGGTAGGAGAAAGGAAAGCGACCACCGACACGAAGCGATCAATGAGCTGGCTATCATTTTTGACCGCATTCAACAAAGGGATAAGCAAACTACTCCTTGCCTTATAATCATGGTTCACTAAAGATTGGAAGCAGTGAATGACCAGTTCAGTATAGTGAGGCATACTTTGCAGGATACTTACCAGCACATTGAGAACTACTGGCTGATAGCGTGTGATGACAGTGATTGCCTCTTTCGGCAATTCTTTTGCATGATACTCACGGAGCAGCCAGAAAACCGAACTTTTCTGCCAGTTCTCTGGTAACGGTAGGGCGAGTAATTTGCTTAATTTCTCCCATGAAGATACTGTTAACCAGAGGTTTATGCTTTCATCAGGTGGAAGTGGTTGTATACTGCCTGCTGCTCTCAGCACCCATTCTTGTATGTTCCATTTCCGGTTAATCTGGCTCCAGGCACTCTTATTTTGAGGATATTTTGCCAGTACGTAAAGCCATACATTTTGAATCCGCTGGACAGGGGCGAGCGTAATCATAATATCTCTACAATGAAGAATCATATCGTCATTATCTTGTATAATAAAGGCTTCCATATAATCGGCAACGCTCTTACCAACCTCCTCCATAAAATTTGTAATAGCGACTGCAAGAGAATTATTTTTTCTTCTTTGCCTTAATTCATCAACTATATACCATAAATTATTTA
>DAOTVZ010000140.1:0-14620 GCA_034436045.1 Ktedonobacteraceae bacterium
CAATGAAGCTGTGGGCTTGCTGGTGTTCAGTGTGTTGCTTCATCTACGCCCGGATAAGGTACTTGCCATGTTCTTCTTTTCTCATCCCTGGGCCGCTGTGGTCATGGCGATTACCGGCACGATCTGCCTGAGTTCGCTAGGTTTGAAGTTTAGCAGCCTTGTCAAGGCCACCCCTGAAAAAAGTGTTTTAGAGGAGAGGATCGGAGAAACACTCATTCCCGTGCCAGTAGCAGAAGAGGCATCCGTCTAGTTCCGATGGCCTCTAAACTTAAGGAAGAAGGAACCTATGCGCTTAGCTGAGGATTTTCCGATAACGATTAAAAAAAGTATAGGTGACTATACCGATTTCAAGGTCGTGGCGTACCGTTTGCCGATGCCACTTATTCTCCTGCTGCAAGCTATCACATCGCTAATTGTGCTACGCAATACGGCTTTCCAGGATGAAGCTCTCTACCTGTTTGCCGGGCGGCAGGTTATTCTGAACTGGTTCGGCAAGGCACCGTACCTGGAACCTTATGGCCTCTACTTTTCCGGCTATCCCTTCTTTTATCCGGTCATTGGGGGGGCTTTGGACTTTCTGGATGGCCTGGAGGCGGCGCGCTTATTTAGCTTGCTGTGTATGCTGATCGTGACGGTTTGCGTCTATCGCATGACGGCTCAATTTTTTGAACGCCAGAGCGCGCTCGTTGCAGCTTTCCTTTTTGCTTGCGAAGGGTCGGTGTTGTTTCTCGGACGTCTGGCGACCTACGATGCTTTGTGTTTCTGTCTGTTCGCTCTGGCGGCGCTGTTGGCCTTACGGGCCAGTAAAGCAACTTCGGCTCAATCGTGTCTGGCGCTGGGGCCTCTGTTGATGTTTGCGGTCGCGGCCAAGTATGCCGGGTTGCTGTTTGTGCCCACCATTCTCGCATTGCTTGCTTTGTGGAGCTGGAAACACAAGGGATTGGAGGAAATGCTCGTTCGCCTGGGAATTGCGCTCTTTTCGCTGGTCGCGTCGGGATTCATCGCCTATTTCAGCATAGATAAGCAGGTACTTGTTGGCCTGAGCGTCACGACTACCAATCGTGTCGGCGATGGGGCCACAGCGGCTATGGTGATAGGACATATTGCGACGATGGAGGGCCTCTTCTTTGGCTTAGCTCTGTTGGGCCTACTTTTCTGTCGCGGGCGACGATTGCTCGGTCTACTGCTCTTCGGTTCAGCCTTGCTGGTGCCGATCTATCACACCTATAAGGGTGAGTTAATCTCGCTAGACAAGCACCTTGCCTTCAGTATGTTCTTTCTCGCCCCGCTGGCGGGTTTTACGCTGGCTTCCCTCGCCAGATGGGGATGGAAGCGTGTGGGTCGGTTTTCCTGGGGCATCGCGCTGGCGTTCTGCTTACTAACCCTCTCGCTGGGCTTACAGCAGGCCCGAAACCTCTATAGCGTCTGGCCTGCCAGCACTCAGCTCACGACGTTCTTGTACACAAGAGTACAGGATAATAGTGGTAATTACCTGGCAGAAGATTACGATGTTTTACGCTATTACTTGAAGGATAAGACGGCTCCCTGGCAGTGGAGTAGCCTGGACTATTTTGTCTATACGGATAAGGAGAAGAAAGTGCTTTCGGGCGAAGCTGCCTATCAGGCCGCTATCCAGGAAGGATATTTTTCTTTAATCGAATTCAGTTATGGCTACCACACGCCGCTGGCAATGCAGCTCACTCAAACCCTGAATGCCAGTAAGCATTATGATTTGATTGCCAAAATCCCGATCCATACTTCTTACGGTAGTGGCTACTACTGGGTGTGGAGCAAGCATGGCGGATAAAGTCAGCGGTGACAGGGCACCCATCAGCAGTCTACCCGCGAGGGGGTGCCCCTACTTCTGAAAAACAGGCGAGTACGGCATCGTATTATTTTTAGAAAGGGCATACTCTTGTGGTCGTCCTACTCCTACATGCGGTCGCCTTGCCTGTCCTATCCTGATACGAAGGTACCCCTCATTGATACTTTTGCTTCTTATTTTAGTATAGGCGTTTTCTTATAATAAGAGCGGTGAAAATTATATAGGATAAGGTAGAGATCGTATCTATCTTTGGTGCTAGTTCATGAAAGGCGAGGGAAAGAGCCATGCTGGAAGTTTTACCGAAAGTCGCAAAGCTGCAAGCATCATATGTGCTTGGCAAGCCTCTTGCTCTGCCTATGAATCTCACGATCAGCGTCAGTTATCGCTGCAACTCTCGTTGTAAAACCTGTAATGTCTGGCAGCGTCCGAATGATGACTTTACGATTGAGGAGTATGAGAAAACCTTTGAGTCGATAGGCAGAAACACCTACTGGTTCACGTTTAGTGGGGGGGAGCCGACGCTACGCAAGGATTTGCCGGAGATGGTCGGAGCTGCCTATCGACATTGCCGTCCTGGCATTATCAATATCCCCACGAACGGGATTCAGGACAAAATTATCCCTGCTCGTATTGAACAGGTGTTGCAAGCTGCTCCCACCTCTGAAGTGATTATCAATCTTTCGCTTGATGGGGTGGGCGAGAAACACGATATCGTGCGAGGCGTGAAGGGCAATTTCGAGCGTGCCATGCGTACTTATGCCGGGCTGAAGGCACTTAAGGGCCGCTACAAGAACTTTACCCTGGGCGTCCACACGGTTATTTCAAATTTTAATATCGATGAGTTCGAGAACATTTACAAATTTGTGCGTGATGAACTCAAGCCCGATTCGTACATCAGTGAAATCGCTGAAGAGCGTGTGGAGTTGGACACGGTGGGCATGGGGATCACGCCTCCTATTCAGAAGTACCAGCCGGTTATTGAACGCTTACAAGCTGGTATTCGTAAAGCCGAGTTTAGCGGTGTTTCGCGCATCACGCAGGCATTCAGAGATCGGTACTATGATATTGTGAAGCGCGCGCTAGTCGAGAAGCGACAAGTGATCCCTTGTCTGGCCGGTGTGGCCTCAGCCCAGATTGCTCCGAACGGGGATGTATGGACCTGCTGCATTCGCGCTGAGTCGGTTGGCAACCTGCGTGATCACAACTATGACTTCAGGTCGGTCTGGACGACGGCGAAAGCGAATGAAATGCGTAGAAGCATTAAAGCGGGTGAATGCTACTGTCCACTGGCGAATGCATCCTATACCAATATGCTCTGTCATGTGCCAACGGCAGCCGGTGTGGGTTTCGAGGTTGCCAGGAGTGTCGCGGCAGGAGTATTTTCTTCTGCCCGCTAGAGTCCATCAAGCTTCTTCAATGAGGAGGGGAGCATAACTATGTCTACGAAGCGTCTCTCAAGGAGAACGATCATCGTGCTGGTGCTTGGTGTGGTTGTGGGTGCATTTGTCTTCTTTTGGGTGGGCATGGTACGGGGGAAGCTAAGCCTTGAGCGCCTTCGAGAAAAATACCAGTCCAGGCAAGCACTCATTTGCTATGTGCAACTGAAATATCAATGCACAGAGGAAGCTGCCTACCGGTACATTACCAATTTCCTGAAGAAACAAGTCCCGCTTGAAGAATTCCCTTACGTTGAGTACATGGCAGTTCATGCCAGGCAAAGCCTCCTCGCGCGTGCCCAGGAAATCTTTCAGGAAGACCCAGACAAAATAGACGAGGTTTAGGCCCGATGAAGACCTTCTCATTTTTTGACCCCTTCGTCAGCAGACGAATGAAGATGAGAACAGCAATTCCTTTAGGAATCGCTGTTCTTCTTGTTGGTATGCTCCTCGTAACGCTGCTTTCCCACCAGTTGGAACTGCTAGAACAGCATGCTACTGATCCAGGGAATATTGTAGTGAATTATCATGCTCCCATCGTAAAACTTGATCAGAAGGCCATCGGCATGGACCTCAGTGGATATGGATATCCCAATGTGTTTGTCAATGATCCGCTTGAGCAAAAAGAATTGAAGGCGCTGAATGTTAAATTTCTGCGCATAGACCTGAAATACATCGTTTCGGGAGACCCGACGAGTAAAATAGTATGTAATTCAAATGGATGTGATACACGCTGGACAGGCGACCAATGGATACAAGCGATAAAAGCAATCGGGGCACAGCCTCTTATTGTTTTCCCATATAATATTACCGATGCTACAAATATGTTAAAGCACTTTAACAAAGAAACTAATAATTATGTTCGTTACTGGACATTGGGCAATGAGCCAGATCTGAGCGGGATGTCTGCAACAACATACAGTAATATTTTTAATCAAGATTATGATGCGATGAAAGCTATTGATCCGACTATTCACATTGGTGGCGGAACTACGGCCTGGTATGATGTCCCATTTTTGCAGACATTTTTACAGCATTCTGGCAATCGGGTTGATTTTATCGATTTTCATGGTTATGCGCAGGAGGGCACGAAGGACGGAAATTATCTGACACTCTTCCACTATGCCGCACAATATGGCGATAATATCAGGGATTTACGCTCCCTTATTCAACGCATCGTACCGACCCGCGCTGCTCAGATCGGTATTGAGGTCGGAGAATGGGAATTAAATTGGGGAGGAACCGCGCAAAATAATACCAATTTTCATGCCGTCTGGGTGGCTTCGGTGCTGGGCGGTATTCTGGAGGCAGGCGGATGGTCACTGTTTTACGCTGATAAAGGCAATGCTATCTACGGCTACCCTCATACATTTATCGATGCACATGGAAAGAAGGTGCAAATAAAACCAGACGATACAAATGCCGCGTATCATGGTATCGGTATGTTTACAGGGGAGAGCCTATTCAGGGGATTTGGCACTGTGATGGTGAGCGCGAGTACGGTCCTTCCGAATGTTGAGGTGTTTGCCTCCGATAATCCCAAAAATATTGTCGTGATTAACCAGAGTCCTACCGCGACTCAGATAGCAACCATTGCTCTCGAAGGTGTCACGTCGGGAACAGTTGATGTTTGGGGCAAGAATGAAGCCGTTCCTTTCCCTGACCCTCCGATAAAGCTGGCAACACTCTCCCTGGAAAACGGAACTTTTACCTTCCGGCTGGCCCCTTTTTCTGTAACCACATTTGTTATACATACAGTGTCTGAGATCGTCTAAGTCTTCGACGTGGCAGGTTTTCTCGCCCTTGCGGTCTTCTTGCCGGATGGTCTACACTGTATAGTGTGTTCTGGCAATGGGGCGACGAACCGTTTTACCACGACACAAGCCTCGCACCTTCAACTTCTTTCCTGAAAAATACTAGAAAGTGGATTTTTTCTTGTGAGTGCTACACACGATGCCGACCCGCAGGCGGCAAAAACGACACAAGATGGGCGAGAAGACTCGCTATTGCCTCTCTATTCCTCGCTGGAATGGCGCTCGCTGGGGCCTTATCGCGGCGGGCGCGTGGTTGCGGTGGCCGGTGATCCGCAGCAGGCACAGGTGTTTTATTTTGGCTCGACCGGGGGTGGTGTCTGGAAGACCATTGACGGGGGCACGTATTGGGAGAATATCTCCGATGGCTTTTTCAAGCGCGCCTCGGTGGGGGCAATTGCCGTTGCGGCCTCCGATCCCAATGTAATCTATGTCGGCATGGGCGAGACGACCATTCGCGGCAATGTGGCGCACGGCGATGGCGTCTATAAGTCTACCGACGCGGGCAAGTCCTGGACGCACATGGGGCTGGCTGAGACGCGCCATATCGGCAAGATACGTATTCATCCACAGAACCCCGACCTGGTGTACGTGGCGGCGCTGGGTCACGCGCATGGGCCTAACAAAGAGCGAGGCATCTATCGCTCGCGTGACGGTGGGAAGACCTGGGAACATATCCTGTTCCGCGACGAGGATACCGGCTCGCATGATCTGGCGATGGACCCCAACAATCCGCGCATCCTCTATGCCGCCTTCTGGCGCGCGCGCCGTCTTCCACACATGCTCCAGAGTGGCGGCGCGGGCTGTGGCATCTATCGCTCGACCGATGGCGGTGACACCTGGACGGAGATCACGCGCAAGCCGGGTCTGCCGACGGGCATGCTGGGTAAGATAGGGGTGGCCGTCTCCGGCGCGAAACCTGGGCGCGTCTGGGCCATTGTTGAGGCCGAGGATGGCGCGCTGTTTCGCTCGGATGATGGCGGCGAACACTGGCAACGCTTGAGTGAAGAGCGCGATCTGCGCACGCGCCCCTGGTATTATATGCATATCTACGCCGACCCGTGCGATGCCGATACGCTCTGGATACTCAACGAGAAGTGTTTCAAGTCCAACGATGGCGGCAACACCTTTTTCAGAGTCGCGGCCCCACATGGCGATTTTCATGACCTGTGGATTGATCCACGTGACCCTCAGCGCATCATCATGGGCCATGATGGTGGCGCGTCCGTAACGTTCAACGGTGCGGAAAGCTGGTCTTCCATCTATAACCAGCCCACCGCCGAGTTTTATCACGTGACCACCGATACCCAGGTGCCCTATCGCATCTATGGCGCGCAGCAGGATAACAGCACCATCTCCGTGCCCAGCCGCTCCGTGCTGGGCGCTATCACGCTCGCCGATTATGATGAAATCGGCGGTGGTGAAAGTGGCTATATCGCCGTGCGACCTGATAATCCCAATATCATCTACGCCGGAAGTTATCTTGGCTATCTTACACGCTATGATCGCCGCACTGGCCAGGTGCGTGAGATTAGCGTCTGGCCGGAGTCCAATCTGGGCGAACCGGCGAAGGATGCGAAGTACCGTTTCCAGTGGACGTTCCCTATCCTGCTCTCGCCACACGACCCTGGCGTCCTCTATGTCACCGGCAACCATGTCTTTCGCTCGACCGATGAGGGCAACAGTTGGGAGGTGATCAGCCCTGATCTAACGCGCAATGATGAGAGTAAGCTGGGGCCATCCGGCGGCCCGATCACGCAGGATAATGTGGGTACCGAGTATTATGGTACCATCTTTGCTTTCGCAGAGTCGCCGCTAGAGCGTGGCCTGTTCTGGGCCGGTTCTGACGATGGTCTGGTGCATATCTCGCGCGATGGTGGCCAGCACTGGCAAAACGTGACGCCGCCCGACCTGCCGGAGTGGGCCTTAATCAGCATCATCGAGGCTTCGTCGCATGACCCGGCGACGGCCTACCTGGCGGCGACGCGCTACAAGCTGGATGACTTTCAGCCCTACCTTTATAAAACTCATGACTATGGGCAGACCTGGACAAAGATCGTTGGCGGCCTGGCTCCCGATGTCTTCACGCGCGTGATCCGCGAGGACTCAACGCGGCGTGGTCTGCTCTATGCGGGCACTGAAACGGGCGTGTATGTCTCCTTCGACGACGGAGAGCGTTGGCATTCATTACAACTTAATCTACCCGTCGTCCCTATTCATGATCTTGCTATTAAGGATAGCGACCTCATCGCCGCGACACATGGCCGCTCATTCTGGGTGATTGATGATCTCACGCCGTTGCGTCTGCTGAGTAGTAGCTTGCGTAACGCCGATGCCTATCTCTTCCCGCCGCGCCCCTTCGTGCGCTTCGCTACCAGCGGCGGCTATGGCTCACCGGCTGATTGGCCCAAAAACTATCAGCATACGGGCGCGTTTGTTGTCACGTATCGCCAGGAGGAGCGACCGACGGGCGAAAAAGTGAAAAAGTATCTGGATGCCGGACAGAATCCGCCTGATGGCGTTGTCGTCCATTACTACTTCAAGGAGAAGCCGGAGGGAGAGGTGACGCTGACCTTCCTCGATGCGCAAGGCAACGTCATCAAGACCTTCTCCAGCGAGGAGAAGAAGGACGAGAGCAAAGCGGGCGATAAGAAGAAGGAGAAGAAGGAGCCGCGTGTTGCCAAAGAGGCAGGTGGCAATCGTTTCACCTGGGACACGCGCTATCCTGGCCCGACGAAGATCGAGTACTACGAGGGCATTGATGACCCCTCGGTTGGCCCGCGTGCCGTACCGGGTACGTATCAGGTGCAGCTTAAAGTGGGCAAGCAGAGCTATAGCGCAAACTTTGAGATTCGCAAAGACCCGCGTGTCGAAAGCACGCAGGAAGAGTTGCAAGCGCAGTTTGACCTGCTGCTCAAGATACGCGATAAGGTTTCGGAGACGAACAGCGCGCTGAACACCATCAACAGCCTGCGCAAGCAGGTGGATGAGTGGGAGCAGCGCGCGAAGGGCCATGCGCTATATGAGAAGCTGACGGCGCAAGGCAAGCAGGTGAAGGAGAAATTGACGGCTATTGAAAGAGAACTGATTCAGCCGAAGGCGAAAGATCAGCTTGATACGCTAGATATGCCGATCAAGCTCAATGCCAAGCTGATCGCGCTCTCCGGTGCGGTGTCAAGCGCGGATGCGGCTCCGACGCGCTCATCCTATCAGGTCTTCGATGCCCTCGTGCAGCGCCTTGAAACGCAATTTCAGCAATTGCGTGCAGTCATTGCTGATGATGTTGCCGCGTTCAACAAGCTCGTGCAAGAAGCCAATCTCCCGGCACTTGTCCCGCCTGAGAATTGATGCCCGTCTCTTCTAGAGAAGGTGTCCCTGCATCAGGCTGGGGACACCTCCTTTATTTATTAAGAAACTACTGTTTTATGCTCCAAAGGTAGAGGACGGCGCTACGGTCGGAGCGGCGGTTGTTTTCGACAAGTGGTCGCATATGGCTGGTAAAGCGGGCAATTTCTTCATCGGTGAGCCGTTGTCGCAAAATCTCTTCCAGGGGTGGTGTCAATGGATTAAGAGCAGTTTTCAGGAAGGCTTGCCAGTTGGTAGGTGGAAGATTGAAACGACGCCCTACGTCGGGGAAGATCGATATTTGAATCATGGCATAGACTTCGCTAAAACCTGCGTTCTCCACTGCTTGCAGCATGGCTCGTTCATTAAATTGCATGAGGGGCTTGAAAGCCTCGTTTAACGTAACCTTTAATTTGTCGGTAATATCCATGATAGGGGTGACATCGCAACCATAGAAGAGATTAGGGGGTTCGGGTTGCATCAGGTACGGAACTGGCTCGAAGAGCGAGATACGCCCGCCTGGTTTGAGGACACGCGCAAACTCTTGAAAGGCTTGCGGCTTATTCTGCACATAAACCAGGACTGAGCGCATAGTAACGACATCAATAGATTGGCTGGGAATAGTCTCCAGGTGATCGGCTGATGCATAGACGAACTGGCAGCGATTGATGACGCCCATCTGTTGCGCCATCTGCTGGCAGTGGCGTAAGAGGTCCTGCGAAATATCGCTAAAGATCACTTTGCCGTGTTCTCCAACCTGTGACAATGCGCCGAAGGCGATCAGGCCATCGCCGCTACCAATATCCAGCACGGTATTACCGGCCTGGATGGCGGCATGCTGTAGAACTGCGTCGCGGATCTGGAAGAGCGGTTGCATCATCGCTTTCAAGAGTTCGGGGTCGCCGCCATGTCGTTGTTGTAAAATCCATTGTGCCCACTGATCCTGGGTCTGAGTTTGTGTTGCCATACATCCATTCTCCTTCGATTAGCACTACAAATTGTGTTAGTGCAATAACTTTCCTTGCAAACCACGTTTGAGAGGCGGGCTATGTGTCGCAGCTATGGCGAGGATGATGGCATGGTGAGGAAAGAGCGGATTGCTAAGTAACTTTACGTAATGTTATTCTGATGTAATACGAGTGGATATCATATCAAAAAGAAAAATATTGCAGCGTTATAATTTTAGATTGACAGCAAGCAGATAAGATGTGTACTATGATGTTAGCAGGTAAGCCAGACGAAAGAGAGATAATTCTATGAGTACATCACCACGACGTCTCGGACGCTATGAGTTGCAAGAACTTCTAGGGCGCGGTGGCATGGCTGAGGTGTGGAGAGCGTTTGATGCTCAGCTACAACGCTCAGTAGCCATTAAAATCATGCGAGCCGATCTGCGTACTGATCCCGATTTTGTTACCCGTTTTATTCGTGAAGCGCGCGTGATCGCTGCTTTGCATCACCCAAATATTGTCCAAATCTATGATTTTCACGTTACAGAAAGTGCGCAAGAGAGTAATTTGGAAACCGAGACGCTAGCCTATATGGTGATGGACTATGTCAAGGGGCAAACGCTGGCTCTGTATCTACAACACACCTCGCGGCAAAAGCTATTTCCCGCGTCATCGGAGGTCGTGCATCTTTTTACTCCTATCAGTCTAGCGTTGGATTACGCGCATGGGCAGGGCATGATTCATCGTGACATCAAACCGGCTAATATCTTGTTGGATGCGCGTCACACGGAACGTAATCCGATGGGAGAACCGATCCTTTCAGATTTTGGTCTGGCGAAATTGCAGGGGGTGGCGGGCCAGACGATGACCGGTGGCATTTTGGGAACGCCTCTTTATATCTCGCCTGAGCAGGTACAAAATCGGCCTGTCAGCCCACGTACCGACCTCTATTCACTGGGCGTGGTTCTCTACGAAGTCTTTACCGGCGAGCCACCATTTCAGAGCGACAATGTAGCATCGATCATGATGAAGCATCTCACGGAAGTACCCAGGGCACCACACCTCATCAATCCTGCGCTTCCGCTCGCGCTATCGGCGGTCTTGTTGAAGAGTATTGCGAAAGACCCGGAGCTGCGTTTCTCCAGTGCCGCCGCTATGACTGCTGCGATTGCCCAGGCTTTTGCTCTGCCAGTCCCGCCGGAGTTGCAACGCGCAGCAAGCGTGTATAGCGATGCAGAGGCCACCATCCTGGTTTCGGGCGAGCAAGACAAGCGTCTCGCAAATCCCAGAACGCCTCTGCCTCTTGCCTCTTCCTCTGAAAATATGCCAGCCAGGTCAGCTCTGGAGAACGCACCAACAATGCGCGCTACTGCAAACGACAATCCGGCTGAACTGGTGGCTACCGATGAACCGGAGAGGATTACAGGTGCTGGTCACATGCCCATTGCCGGTGCAACGCCATTGCCTGTTTCATCTCCTGGCGTTATGCCATCAGCCCCCTCTCGGCCCAGAAAAAGTAACAGGCTTTATATGATACTGGCGGTCGCCGTGATCTGTGTGCTGGTTGCCTCTGCATTGACCTCATTGCTCGTGTTCGCTCATCACGGCACGACGGCTCACGGTTCAACGGGCACGGCAACTGCGGTGGTGAGTAATACGGTTGTGGGCCAGGCATTCTTTGTGAGTAGCGGGAAGGCAAGCGGTAATACCAATCAGGGGATGAACGATGAGTTTGAGATCGACCTGCATAATATCCCCAATCCCCCGGCGGGCAAGAGCTATTATGCATGGCTGTTACCGGCGGCGAGCGCCAGTGAGAGTCCTCCGGTTTTTCTGGGTCAGTTGCCTGTAAGCAATGGCAACGTGCATTTCGTTTACCAGGGCGATAGTCAACACACGAACCTGCTGGCCATTACCAGCCGTTTTCTGATTACAGAGCAAGACGCTGGTCTCACGGTAGACGTGCCCCCGCCTGATACTACCACGTGGCGTTATTACGCAGTTTTGCCAGATACACCCGCCAAAGGGCAGACGTATAGCCTGCTCGATCACCTGCGCCACCTGTTAGCGGCAGATCCAGAATTGGATAATATAGGCTTGCATGGGGGTGTGGCAAGTTGGGCCTATAAAAACGTTCAAAAGGTGCAGAGCAAAGCCATGCTGGCTCAGGCCGATTGGCATAATGGGAATTTTACCGATTTACAAACGCAACTAGTGGTGATTCTGGACTACCTGGATGGCTCAGCCTCAGTGCAGCCGGATGTACCTGCGGGTACCCCGATTGAGGCTAATCCTCAAAACGTGCAGATTGGCTTATTACAGGTGAATACCAATCCAAATGCACCGACCAGCTATCTCAATCATATCGACCTGCATCTGAACGGGGTGCTAACCTCGCCAGGGGCGACGAACTACCAGCGTCAGATTGCATCAAGCATTTATTCAGAGGTCAATAATCTGGATGGCTGGTTGCAACAGGTGCGTCATGATGCCGTGCAACTGGTGCAGATGAATGCCACACAACTGGCGCAACAATCCTCACTGGCGTTGCTAAATGACATGGTGACTCAGGCAACTTATGCCTATACAGGTCAGGCCAATGCATCGAATCCAATCAATAGGGTCGGTATCCAGCAGATTTATGTGAATATCCAGAAGCTGGCAACGTTTGATGTCACTGCCTACAAACAGAGTTCTTAAGTTTTTGCTTCTTGCTGAAAGCTTGTGGCTAGCATACAATACAGTGCAGGGAAGAGGTTCATCTGGAATGCTCCTCACCACTCATTAAAGGCTTTTTTTGCCTGGAAGCGAGTAAGCGTATGAGTCTCGATAGTCACATGCAACTTAGTGGGAAGACGCTGGGTACCTGTACACTGCAAACCTTGCTAGGGCGTGGTGGCATGGGGGCGGTGTATATTGCTATACAGCAGCGCCCGCGACGAACTGTAGCTGTGAAAGTATTGTTGCCGGAATTATCGCAAGATACTGCAAGATACAATGAATTTCTGAGCCGTTTTCGTCGCGAAGCCGATGCCATTGCTATGCTGGATCATGTCAATATTATGCCCATTTACGAATATGGTGAACAGGATCAGCTAGCTTATCTTGTTATGCCCTATGTGACGGGGGGGACGTTGCGCGATGTCATCGCCAGGCGCGGGAAGCTGCCGTTGAATGAAGCTATCGTTATCGTCGAGCAGATTGCT
Source organism: Ktedonobacteraceae bacterium (assembly GCA_034436045.1). GTDB lineage: Bacteria > Chloroflexota > Ktedonobacteria > Ktedonobacterales > Ktedonobacteraceae > H111-94. The sequence continues at coordinate 12,574 of DAOTVZ010000140.1, forward strand.
TCCGCGCTGGATTATGCGCATCAACATGGCATTATCCACCGCGACCTTAAGCCGGGCAACATCCTTTTTCACGCCGATGGCCGCTTGCTCTTAACCGATTTTGGCATTGCGAAGGTGCTTGGTGGAGTGGTGGATGGCACTGCGCCCGCTATGCAAACGCTGACTACGACAGGCACAATTATTGGCACACCTGAGTATCTTTCGCCTGAGCAGGCCGCCGGCACACCAATAGATAAACGCGCTGATATTTACTCGCTGGGCGTTGTCTTATATCAACTGCTAACGGGCCACGTGCCATTTAGCGGCTCAACTCCTGTCGCTGTGGCCATTAAACACGCGATGGAGTCGCCTCCCCCGCTGAAGAGCTTTCATGTGGATGTCCCTCCGGCTGTCGAGCAAGTGATTATGAAGGCTCTGGCGAAGCAGCCGGAGCAGCGCTACGAAACGGCGGGCGAATTTGCGCGCGCATTGCGCAATGCCGCCTCCACAGGTGCTACGCTGCTGGCCTCGCAAACTTCCCTGTCTGCGGCGAATACTGTCATAGCGAGTGATACCATCGGTGAACAATCGCTCAAAATAAGTGGCGAACAGACAGTTGTAGCTCCAGAGAGCGCCGGTACCGGTCAGCCAGGTTCGCAAGCCACGCCTCCTATTGTACAGATTGCTGCTGCCCCTACTGTCATGATGGGGCAACAGGCGGAGATGACCGGAGCGACGCCCGCCGACAAGCAGGCGATGTCTGAACGGCGATCTCCTGCCATGACATCACCACATGAACTGGCGACGGTTGCTATTATTTCTCCACCGCAGCAGTCAAGAAATCGCTTGCCGCTCTGGCTCGCATTGGTGAGTGTCGTGCTGGTCGTTGTACTCGTCTCCGGTGGCATCGTGTTGTACCTGCATCAGTCGCCGTCGAGCAGATCAACAGGTCTGTCCGCCGGTCAGAGTGTATCAACCACGGTGCCAGGGACAAAGGCAACTCCGAAAGTGACCGTGCAGCCAACGACAGCCGCGACGGCGGTGCCAGCGAATTTGCCCCCAGCCGCTACTACCTATGCCGGGGCGGTGATTTATGGCGACCAGCAGCCAATATGTACCGCACCGCAGAGTCCTCAACTGTGGACAACCAACTCCGCCGTGCAACTTACATGCAATACCGATGGTAGTACGCTGATGACGAACAGCCAATCGGCGCTGCAAAGCATATTTCTAAAGAACCTTCCAGATGGCACTCCTTTACCGCAGAACTATGTTATTCAGGTACAGGCAGAACTCCCCTCAACGGGGAGCGGTGGCTTTGCTATCTTTTTCCATACGCAGGTGAATCCTAATCCTTACAATGGCTACCTGTTCGACATTCAGCCTTCCGGTGCCTGGGCGGGCTATAGCCTGGACGCGGGACAGGAAACCGTCCTGCATAGTGACCAGGGGATAGCGCTCAGTGCCACTAGTTTTACCACCATCGATGTCGTTGTAAGCGGTGATCAATATATGATCTTTTTTAACGGTCACCACTATGGTGGCATTCAAAGTAACGCCTATACCGGTGGCACCGTTGGCCTCGGCGTGGATGGCAATGCCCAGATCATTTTGAAGAATTTCGTCATCTATGCGTATCAAGGCTAACGCACTACCTTTGCTATCTTCGCTTATTAGCGATGAGCCAAATGCCGTGTTTCGGTCGCATGGTGATGGATGGCACAAGCTCTAGTGGATCGGTGGTAGCCAGCGTGAAGTGCCATTGCTGAGCCAGAGTGGCGAGTGCGAGACGTGCTTCCACCAGCGCGAAGTTGTTGCCGATACAGAGTCGTTGCCCGCCGCCGAAGGGAAAATAGGCGAAGCGCGTGGGGTGTTTTGCCGCTTGATGCCAGCGTTCGGGTCGAAAGATCTCCGGTTCCTCGTAGAAGCGCGCGTCACGCTGCACTACCCAGGGTGAGAGCAGCACGACGGTCTTAGGCGCGATGGGATAGCCAGCGATCTCATCGGCCTGCGCGCAGTCGCGGAAGATACCCCAGACGGGCGGGTAGAGACGCAATGCCTCAACGAC